>MEOD01000098.1:209-9795 GCA_001768555.1 Bacteroidetes bacterium GWF2_29_10 | reverse complement strand
ATTCATGGCAAAAAATTGTTTAACGCTACGCATTAGAAATTAACACCCAAAATTAGTCATTTTTTTTTAATGCGGAATCTGGGTTAAAAAAATCATCCTTGATTTTTCTTTTTGATAATGCCAATTCGGCAAATCCTATTTGTAGGGTTGTTTCTGTTTTCATGCTGCAAATATACAAAATTATTTAGCATAAACAACTATTGGTTAATAATTTAAGTAATAATTTTATGAAATTTTGCCTTGCAACGGTCTCAAATTTACAAAGACAAAAACAAACAAAGGTGAGTCTATACCAAAATTTAATTTTTATTTGACACACTTTTTCTAATAGTTTCAATATTTATTCTTCTAAAAAGATTTTCATTTCACATTCTGCAATAATATTATCTCCAACCCTTACTATTCCTTTAATAAATTGAACATTCATTACTTTATTCTCAATTGTAACTGTTGTTTCTATTGTTGAAAAAACAATAGGTAACCTATAAACATGAAGATTTTTTATTGCTCCTATAAATCCTAATTTTATAGGTTGATTATTCAATAACAATTTATGACCACTCATGGCAGCTGCTGTTTGTGCGATATTTTCTATAATGCCTACTTCCTGAAAAAAATTATTTTCACAAAAGATATTATCACTTTCAATACAAAACTTAGTAGTAGCGGAATATTCATCACAATAAGTTAATTCATCAACCATAACGATTGGACTCCTTTGTGGAATTACACCTGTTATTCTAAAATCTTTTACTTTCATCTATTTTTTTTTACATTTATATAAAGTATGACTAATACCTATATTATCATAAGATTTTTCAACATATAAACCCGAATTATCAATTAAATTTAACATATCTTCAGAGTGGTACATCTGACTACAACCATTTGCCATACTGGTAAAATAAAGAGAGGTTGCATGAAGACTATATGTTGAAGCTTCAAATTTTTGTTTATCCCAATAAGTTTCCATGATAAACAAACTAGAGGCATCTGACATTGCTTCTTTTGAACGTTTAAGTAATTCCATTATATCTGCTTGGGAAAAACAATCAAGAAATTGACTCATCCAAATAACATCGGCTCCATTTGGAAATGGCTTTGAATGGTCTAACAAATTAATTGGATAACCTGATATTCTATCTGAAAAACCATTATTTTGTATATTTAAATAAGCTTTTTCTAATTGACCAGGCAAGTCTAGTATACTTATTTTTACATCTTCTTTATGTTCCGCACATTTAATTGCAAACTTACCTGTATTACCGCCAACATCTAAAACAAATTTGACATCACTCTCTAAAACAATTGGCAATATTTCAGGGAAAGCATAATCCGAATAAAAATGATCAAAAGCAAACCAACTTTTTTGAACATCAATTGGCAATTCAGAAAGACCTTCATATATTGTTTCCCAATCACCAAAAATTTTTAACCCGCTTGGACGTGCTGTTTTTATAGAATCGGTCAAATTAAAAAAACCTAAATAATTCACATCATTTGTAAAATCCATATTTACTCTTGTTAGCTCATCACATAATAAATGCCAACCAGTCTTAGTTAAATGAAATTTATCATTATCTACCATTACTATTTCCAAACTAAGACCTGCTTCAAGCAATACTTTTACCCCATATAACGGAAGATCTAAGTCTTTTGAAATAGATTCTTTCGTTAAGCCATCCTTATTATGTTTTTTTATTATTTCAAGAATTCCTAAATCCCTTAATGATTTTGCTGCTTGAAACATAATCGGAGCAAATGCTATTTTTTGAGCATCAAATTTTGCTTGTAAAGCACTTTTGTTATCTGAACCGTAATTTAAACTCATAATTTATTCTTTTCTTCTTCCCAAAATGGGTAATAATTGAACCATTGATTTGGATATTTTTTTACAATATTTTCTAAACTACTTACGTACAAACCTACCATATGCTTCATGTCTTTTTGACGTGTTTTTAAATTTGAAGGATATTCAAATATTTTAGGAGAAGTCGCATAGAAATGATAATGAGAGGGTTTTTCTTTTAATGTATATACAAATGACACAGGAACTTTATGTTTACTCGCAATATATAAAGGGCCTGTAGGAAATTTTGCAGGTTTTCCCATAAAATCAACAACAACAGTATTTGCTTCTCCTATAAATCTATCACCATGCATTACTACAAGTTCATTATTTTCAAAAGCAGATGAAATCTTAAATAAATGCGAAAAATCATCTTTTATGGGAATAATATTTATTTTTTTAGATATACGACTATTTTTAAGCAAAGATTTTATTTTCTCATGCTCAGCCTCAACTATAACTATGTTTATATTACAGCCAACTCTTTCAAGTAAATTACCTGCAATTTCCCAATTTCCCATATGAGCACCTATTAGCATTCCTCCATGACCATTATTACTCATACTTAAAAGATGAGACTCTCCTTCATAATCAAATGTGAAATTATTTTTATATCCAAACATAAAATACATTTTATCAATTAAAATTTCTCCTAACATACAATAGTTATCATAGATACTTTTTAATACACGAAATCCTTTAAGTCCGTGTATTTCTCTAAAATAATACTTTATTGAATGTTTATCTGAAAAAAATAAAAAATAAAAAGCAACTATCTTTAAAAAAAAATAAGCAACTCTTATATGGGTATACTTTATTAAAAATATAAAAAAACTATAACCGAACAATCCTCCTTTTGATTTTCCAGACCAATTCTGCATAATTTTATATTCTATTTTCTATGTATACATACATGTCTTTTAATGTTCTAATCTGTGTAATCTCTTCTCGTTTTACCTTAAAGCCAAATTCCTTTTCTATTATTACAACAATATCTACAAAGTCTAAACTACTTATACCTAAATCTTCAATAAGGCGTGCTTCTGGATTTATTAGATTTTCATTAATTTCAAATTCTTCAACTAAAAATCCATTAACTATCAATTGTATTTCATTTCTTTCCATGTATATATATATTAAAATTTAGAAATAATTAACGTTGAATTAGTCCCGCCAAATCCAAAAGAATTAGATAAAAACGTATTTATTCGCATTTCTGTCGTTTTTTTTATTATATTTAACTTTGCAGAAGCCTCATCTGGATTGTGAAAATTAATATTTGGAGCAATGAAAGAATTATGCATCATTATCAATGAGTAAACAATTTCGCTTGCTCCACCCATCCACATTTCATGACCGGTCATTGATTTTGTAGAACTGATAGGTACTTTGTAATCTCCAAATACTTGTGCTAAAGCATTTGCCTCCATCTCATCTCCTACTATTGTTGATGTCGCATGAGCATTGACATAATCAATGTCCCTAGTACATAAATTAGCACTTTTAAGGCTTCGCATTAATGATCTAATTGAACCATCAATATTCGGTAGTGAGATATGATCTCCATTTGAAGAAAATCCATATCCCTTTATTTCTCCTAATATATTTGCGCCTCTTTTTAATGCTGATTCTAAGCTTTCTACAATTACAGTTGCACCTCCCCCGCTTGGAACTAAACCATCTCTTTCTCTGTCAAATGGACGTGATGCTTCTGCAGGTGCATTTTCCCTTATCGAAAATGCAGCCAAGCCATCAAAACTACCCATTGACTCAGCATTTACTTCTTGACCTCCTCCACATATTATAATGTCCTGCAAACCTTGAGATATGAGAATGTAAGCCATCCCGATAGCATGAGAACTGCTAGCACAAGCACCACTTATAGTAAAATTTATACCTTTAAGTTTTAATATAACAGATAGATTCATAGTAATTGTAGAATTCATTGACTGAAATATAGAACCTGAACCGATCATAGCAGTATCCTTTCGCTCTCTTACAATATCTATAGCATTAATAACAGGAATTGCGGAACTATCATTACCATACAATATACCTACTTCATTATTTTCAAGAAAATCTAAATCAATATTTGCATTTGATAAAGCCTCCATTGTTGCAACATAAGAATATTCAGCCTGTTCTGACAATCCTATTCTTAAACGTCTTGGTAATACTCCTTTTAAACAAGGACGTTCTATAATTCCAGTTAAGGCCGAACGAAATCCAAATTCTTTTCGCCTAGGATCAATCCCTATTCCTGAACGACCAATATAAAGAGACTCTTTTACCTCTTCTATATTTTTCCCAATAGTGGAATATATACCTATTCCTGTTATAACAACTCTTTTATTCATTTTGTAATTAATAATTCATTATATTTGAACAAAAATACTTATTTCTATAATTCAAATTTAACTATACATCCCTCCATTAATAGAAATAACCTCGCCTGTAATATAAGAAGATTTTTCCGACACAAGAAAACTTACTACATCTGCAACCTCTTCTGCAGTGCCAAATCTATTTAATGGAATTAATTTCTTTAGCTCTTCTTCATTTAGACTTTCTGTCATTTCTGTTTTTATAAAACCAGGAGAAACTGCATTAACTCTTACTTTCTTTTTTCCAACTTCCATCGCTAAAGACTTTGTCGCAGCTATGATTGCCCCTTTTGATGCAGAATAGTTAACCTGTCCCTTTTGTCCCTTTTGTCCAGAAAGAGATACAATATTAACTATACGACCTGATTTATTTATTAGCATGTTTTGTAATAATTGTCTTGTAACATAGAAAAAACTATCCACATTAGTTGACATTATATCTTCCCAATCATTATCTGTCATAAAAACCATTAGGTTATCTTTGTTAACGCCTGCATTATTAACTAAAACTTCTAAATGTTTGTCTTTATTTGAATCCATCCACCCACTAAGAACATTTTGCACTTCAATGGAATTCGAAACATCAAATTGAATTAACTCTGCATTGCAATTATTTGATTTAATTTCAAACAAAGTCTTTTCGGCCTCTATTTTATTTGATCTATAATTAATCAAAACATAATAACCATCTAAAGCTAATCTAACAGATATTGCTCTTCCTATGCCTCTTGAACCTCCTGTTACTAATGCGTATTTCATCATAAATATTCTAAATTATAATAATTCTATTTTTGTTTCAAATAAATATTTTCGCATAAGCTCAATTTCCTCATATTTAGGTGTATCTTCTATAAAAGCAGGTACAACTTTTCGTAACTCTTTATACATATTTTGTGTATATGATGATAATTTATCTGTAATATTTAAACAATCTATAGCTTGCAATAATGCTATCATTTCAATAGCCTGTACCTGATATGAATTATCAATAACTCTTTTGGTTATCAAAGCAGAGTTTGTTCCCATACTAACAATATCCTGATTATCATTATTTGTTGTAATACTATGTACATACATAGAGTTTGACAACATCTGATTTTCTGCAACAGTTGATGTAGATGTAAATTGAGCCCCTTGCATTCCAAGATTTAACCCAAGCTGTCCTAAATTAATAAATGGAGGTAAAATTTTATTCACATTTGAATTACATAAATAAGATAAATGCCTTTCTGAAAGCATTGACATTCTTGTTACGGCTAATTTCAATTTATCCATTTCTATTGATACATAGTCCCCATGAAAGTTTCCTCCATGAAAAACGTTATTATTATCAACATCAATAATAGGATTATCGCTAACTGAATTCATTTCATTAACTAAAACATCTTCTGCATTTGTTATTGTATCATAAACAGGACCTAAGATTTGAGGAATACAGCGTAATGAATAACATTCCTGAACCTTACGATTAAATATAGTTGCATCTTCTTCTGTATTTGAATAAAAATAACTCTCTCTATTTAGCATTAAATTACTGTCCCTTAGTATAGACCTCAATTGATTTGCTACATAATTTTGCCCTTTATGCTTTTTTACAGAATTAAGCTCTTTTGAAAAATGATCATCAAAAGAACTAACTATTTCGTTAATTAAGCAAGATGCTATAATTGACCATTTAAATAATTGCTTTGATTTTATAACATTTATAATGCCTATGCCTGTCATAACAGAAGTGCCATTAATCAATGAAAGGCCTTCGCGTTGACTTACAACAATAGGTTTTAAGTCTAACTTTTTTAAAACATCTAAAGTCGGCTTTAATTCTCCTTTATACGTTACCTGACCTTCTCCTATTAATGTTAAAGCTAAATGTGACAATTGGACCAAATCTCCACTTGCTCCAACGCCTCCATGCTCTGGAATAAATGGATAAATATCATTATTTATAAATTCCTTTAATAATATAACACACGATGGGTGAACTCCTGAATAACCTTGAATTAAAGAACGCATACGAACTAACATTGCTACTTTTACATATAATTCTGTTATAGGAGGGCCTGCGCCTGCAGAGTGACTACGTATCAAATTGTATTGTAGATTTATTAAACTTGAAGCATCAATTTTGTATTGGCTCATTGGGCCGAAACCTGTGTTTATTCCATATATAATTTTATTTTTAGAAAAATCATATAAAAAATCAAAACTCTTCTTTACAATATCTAAATCTTCATCTTTTAAATCACATTTAACATTATCTAAAACAATAGATTCAACCATTGATAATGTGATATCGCTACACGAACTAATTCTAACCATATCTAAATAATAAACATCATAATAAAGCTTTAAAATTCAATAATATATCATATTGATAAATCAAAACTTATTTCATACATTTTTTTTAAATTAATGACACAAAAGTACAAAATAAATTTACTTTGGCAACATGAATTTAAAAAAGTATATTCTAAAATTATTTTCTGTTGTTTTAGACATAAAGTACATTACTAATTAAATATTTCTCTCCAAAATATCAAATATCCAAAAAAATAAACTTTTTTATTGTTATATTAAAATGTTATTGCATATTTATGCATTCAAAGTTTTTCTTTACCTTTTTAATTTATAAAATTATGAAACAATTTATTACTCTTTTATTTATTACTCTTTTATCAATAAATTTATCAGCTCAGACTTTTGAGGTTGGTGGAATAAATTATGATATCACATCTGAAAATACGGTAGAGGTAACAGAAAAATATCCACAATACTCTGAAGATATTACTATTCCAAGTATAGTTACTTATAACAACACAACTTATTCTGTTGTAGCAATAGGGACGCGAGCTTTTAGAAAATGCTTTGATTTAATATCAGTCATTATCTCTAATTCAGTTACAGAAATTGAAGATTATGCTTTTGAAGATTGTTCAAGTTTAACTTCTGTTACTATAGGTAATTCGGTTATAATAATAGGAGAAGGTGCTTTTGAAGATTGTTCAAGTTTAGATTTTGTCATTATAGAAAGTTCAGTTACAACAATAGGAGATTATGCTTTTTCTGGTTGTTCAAGTTTAGATTCTGTTACTATAGGAAGTTCTGTTACAACAATAGGAGATTATGCTTTTTCTGGTTGTCCTGTAACCACTATTACAATACCTAATTCGGTAATAACAATAGGAGAATGGGCTTTTGCATATTGTTCTTTAACCTCTATTGCTATACCTAATTCAGTTACAACAATAGGAGATTATGCTTTTTATGGTTGTATTGTAACCTCTATTACAATCCCTAATTCTGTTACAACAATAGGAGATTATGCTTTTTCTAATTGTTCAAGTTTAGATTCTGTTACTATAGGAAGTTCGGTTATAACAATTGGAGATGGTGCTTTTTCTGATTGTTCAAGTTTAACTTCTATTACAATTTCTAATTCTGTTACAGAAATTGGAGATGGTGCATTTTTTAATTGTTCAAGTTTAACTTCTATTACTATTCCTAATTCAGTTACAATAATTGGAGATGGTGCTTTTTTTGATTGTTCAAGTTTAGATTCTGTTACTATAGGAAGTTCAGTTATAATAATTGGAGATGGTGCTTTTTCTGGTTGTACTGATTTAACTTCTATTATAATTCCTAATTCTGTTACAGAAATTGGATATCATGCTTTTGAATATTGTTCAAGTTTAATTTCCGTTACTATAGGAAGTTCAGTTACAACAATAGGAGAAGGGGCTTTTGATGATTGTTCAAGTTTAGCTTCTGTTAATGTAGTTATTGGTAATCTTAATTATACCTCAATAGATGGAGTATTATATGATAAGGATATAAAAACTTTAATAAAATGTCCAAAGGCAAAAACTTCTATTACGATTCCTAATTCTGTTACAGAAATTGCAACAGAGGCTTTTTCTGGTTGTACTAATTTGACTTCTATTATAATACCTAATTCTGTTATAACAATAGGAAATAATGCTTTTGAATATTGTTCAAGTTTAACTTCTGTTACTATAGGAAGTTCTGTTACAATAATAGGAGAAAGGGCTTTTTCTAGTTGTTCTATAACCTCTATTACTATACCTAATTCAGTTACAACAATAGGAGAAGGAGCTTTTGAAGATTGCTCAATTTTAACTTTTGTTACTATAGGTAATTCAGTTACAACAATAGGAGATAATGCTTTTTCTGGTTGTTCAAGTTTAGATTCTGTTACTATAGGAAGTTTTGTTACAACAATAGGAGATTATGCTTTTTCTGGTTGTACTGATTTAACTTCTATTATAATCCCTAATTCTGTAATAACAATAGGAGATAATGCTTTTTCTTATTGCACTCATTTAACTTTTGTTACTATAGGAAGTTTCGTTACAACAATAGGAGAAGGGGCTTTTTCTAGTTGCGTAGGTTTAATTTTTATTACAATCCCTAATTCTGTGACAACAATTGGAGATGGTGCTTTTGAATATTGTTCAAGTTTAACTTCTGCTACTATAGGAAGTTCTGTTACAGCAATTGGAGATTATGCTTTCTCTGGTTGTATAAGTTTAATTTCTATTACAATTCCTAATTCAGTTACAGAAATTGGAAATAAGGCTTTTTATCATTGTGCATGTTTAACTTCTTTTACGATCCCTAATTCAGTTACAACAATTGGAGAATGGGCTTTTTCTGGTTGCGTAGGTTTAACTTCTATTACAATTCCTAATTCAGTTACAACAATAGAAGATTATGTTTTTTATGGTTGCGTAGGTTTAATTTCTATTACTATACCTAATTCAGTTACAACAATTGGAGATGGCGCATTTTTTAATTGTTCAAGTTTAACTTCTATTACTATTTCTAATTCAGTTACAGAAATTGGGAATTATGCTTTTTATGGTTGTGTAGGTTTAACTTCTATTACTTGTCAAGCAATAGTACTCCCAAGTTTAGGAATAGATGTTTTTAATAGTGTTTCTAAAAAAATTCCTTTATATGTTCCTGTAGGAAGTTTGGATGCTTACAAAGCGGCGGAACAATGGAAAGATTTTTATAATGTAAAAATATTAGGAATAGAGGACTCTATATTATCCGAGGTTCATTTTCAATTTTCAATTTATCCTAACCCTACAGCATCTGATTTAAATGTTGAAATTAATGGAGATGACAAGTCAAATATTAATTTTGAATTAATCAATTTGCAAGGGCAAACAATAAACAATGGTAACTTTGTGGGCAATACAACATTGCAAACAAAAGAATTAGAAGCTGGTGTTTATTTCATAAAGTTTATAAACGAACAGCAAAGTATTGATATCCTAAAATTTATTAAGCAATAAGAATTATTTAAATTAGGGTTTATTGCAAAAGA
>MEOD01000098.1:0-180 GCA_001768555.1 Bacteroidetes bacterium GWF2_29_10 | reverse complement strand
TGAGTAAGTGCAAACAAATTTTTAATGTTGCATGAAAGATGTTGCAGTTATGATAAAATATTTCTGTTAATTAGATCAAGTAACATCTTTTGATTATTTGAATTTAGAATATTAATATGAGACCGTTGCAAGGCAAAATTTCATAAAATAATTACATAAATTATTAACAAACAGTTGTTT
>MEOD01000097.1:5215-15807 GCA_001768555.1 Bacteroidetes bacterium GWF2_29_10 | reverse complement strand
AGGTGTCGCAAAAATTATAAATTATTGATTTACTGAAATTTGCAAAAGAAGAAAAAATCAAGCGACGAAGTCAGGAAATTAGGTTTACACAAAAATTAAAATTATTATATAAAAATACACCTATACAAATTAGGGCAAGTGCAAGGGATTACTATATGAGATTGCATTTTTGCGTTTATATATATAATTATATATCCAACTTCAACCCAGCAGTCCAGCCAAACCACATCTGAAAACGTACCGACAAAAATCTATCATCGTAAAATATATGTGGTGCAATGTCTGTAACATAGTCCTGTAATGCTGTGTCAAGGTTATCAGTCATGAATGTGTTGAGTGTTGGACCTGCGTTAATAGATAGTTTTTTGTAAAGGCGTATATTTATATTTGTAGCAAGCTGCATCTTCGAACAGTCCTTGCGTTCAATCTTTTTATATTGGAAGAATTGAGTGTCGATGAAGTCTATATTATAAAATACTTTCTTTCTTGCTCGAAATATTCCGCCAACTCCGTATGTTATTCCCCATGTTTCGGAGTTTGGAGCAAGACGTTTCATTATGCCGAATATATTATAAAACTTATATGACCCCATCATAAAAGTTAGGTTTCCAGCTGATATCTCGTCGTAAGACGAACCAAAAGCAAAATAACCTTTTCGCACAAAGTTAATTAAGCCTATAGATAATCCAGAAACAGTATCTGCAACATTGATAGCTGCAAAACGAAATCCGTTTACTCTTTTTGCATAATTAAGGAACCCACTAATTTGTGCACCATCTTGGTCTCCACGTGTATAGTTAGCAAATCCAGCTATTTGTGAGCCTTTATTATTTTGCATCACAACATTTGAAAATCCTGAAACTTGTAAGCCTGAGTTATTTCTCTCTACATAATTTGCAAATCCAGCCATTTGCATTCCTTTACAGTTACCAAGAGCAAGGTTGGTAAACCCAGTTATCTGTATAGCCTCAACATCTTTCGTTACAATATTAGTAAAACCCGAAAGTTGCAATCCATTCATGTTTCCATTAAGTATATTGCAGAATCCGGCAAGTTGTACACCCTGAATTGTATCAAACCCTGTATTGCTGAACCCAGCCATCTGCAAACCTTTAACCTTTCCTCTATTATTATTGAAAAATCCAGCCATCTGAACACCATTAGTATTCTTCCCTGTTATATTCCCAAAACCAGCCATCTGTACACCTTCCACATTATTCTTTATAATATTTATAAACCCTCCCATTTCAACACCTCTCACTCCTCCAGAATAACCTGCAAACAGATTCACCGAAACTCTGTTTACCATAGCACCACTAATTTTCATATTTGTTCCAATGTTTGGCAGAATGGATATTTGTCCGATGCTATTCTCCGAAATGTCAATATTATTTGCGTGAATCATCATTTCCTCCGATACAATATCCTTTACAATCGAAAGGTTGTCCACATTATTATAAGCAAGTGGGTTTATCCCTTTAGGCATCATTCGTTCAAGATGTTCTTCTTTTCGTTTCAGATTTATGTTAATATTGTTCTTTTCTGTAGGACGTATATAAATAATTGTGTCAAGATATTCCTTTCGGCTGATGCCAAGACCTATATAATCTGCACGTGGTGTTACTTTTATTCTGAACTGCCCCATCGAATCTGACAATGCCGACTCTAATTTGTTCAGGTCATAAACAGTTGCTCTTGTTATTCGTTCGCCCGTTTCCCTGTCATAAACAAATCCTGTAATGGTATATGTTGTTTTTTCTCCTTTATTCTGTCGGCTGTTATTTTTCCTAACAATTATGACGTGTCTGCCTGCTATTTTGTATGAATATTCTTCTCCCAACATTGTGTTGAGTATCTTTACTACTTCCGTATTTACAATATTTAGTGATACAACCGAGTCTAAAGGTACAATATCGGAATTATAAGAGAAGTTGAAATCAGCTGCTTTGCTTATCCTGTATAGTACTGTTTCAATTCGTTCATTCTTTACTGATATTGATATTTTCTTACGTAATGAATTAGTCTGAGAGTAACCAAAACTAACAATTGTACCGAAAACTAATAATAAAAAAAATCTAACCAATCTATTCACAGCCCTTTCCGTCAAATGTATAAGTTGTTTTATCCTTACTAACTGTCAGGTCAAACGATTTGGCTATAACGTCCAATACTGTTTCAACAGTTTGTTCCTTGAAAGTGGCTGACAGACGACATTTCTTTATTTCTTTGTTTGTGGCTTTAATCTTAACCCTATAATATTTCTCAAGCACATCAAACACTTCCGACAAATCAGTTTTGCTGAACACTAATTGCTTACTCATCCATAGCATTGATTCATCCTCCGACGACTTTGTCTTTTTAAACTTGCGTAACTTCTTATTAAAAATACCTTTATTTCCTGGTAGCAACACTACTGAGTTTGAATCATTAGTATTAAAGTCAATAAAATAAACCAATACCTTGCCAGTCTTGACATAAACCACCACTTCATTTTCCTCTGAATATGAACTGACATTAAACGATGTGCCAAGTACACGTACATTCACATCGTCAGTATGAATAATAAAAGGTTTTGACTCATCATGTTTCACATCAAAGAAAGCTTCACCTTCTAATGTGACCTCACGAACAACATCATTGAACTTCTCAGGATAGGTCAATTTCGACTTACGGTTAATAGTTATCTTCGTTCCATCTGGTAGTTTTTCCCTTACAATTTTATTAGTAGCAGCTACAACAAGTCTTTCTGTTTTCTCAACTTTGATTACATTCTTTGCAGTTTCAACACCATGATTCGTATTTATGAAATAATAAATAATCAGCACAGCAGGTATCAACACCGCGGCAATACGCAACAGTGCAGTATAGTTGTATTTTTGCTTCTTACTACTTATGCTTACTTCCTTTACTTTACCTTTTATTTCAGCTTCGTTAATTCTTGCAGAAATCTTATCCCATGCCATCTCAGCATTAAAAAAATCAGGAACTGGATTTACGTCTCCTAATTCCTTCCATGTTTTTTGGTAGCTATAAAAAATAGCCCTATTTTCATCTGAATGATTTATCCATGTTTCCACACGCAAAGCATCATCTCGACTTATCTCTCCATTAAGATATGCTGTAATCAAATCAGGGCTAATATGTTCACTATTGTTGTTCATTTTACAAATATAAGACAATTCATATTCATTTTCCCCCTATTCAGTTTTTAAAAATATTGTAAATAATTTTTCCAACCACCAATAACATTATTGGTATATAATCCTTTAAAGCATCCCGTAGAAACTTAAGGGCTTTACCCATCTGGTTTTCTACTGTTTTGATAGAAATATCCAACTTTTCTGCAATTTCTTTGTATTTCAAGCCCTCGTAACGGTTCATAATAAATATCTTCTGCCTCTCCGTTGGTAACTGTCCTATGCTATCCCTTATTTTATCATGCAATTCCGAAAGCTCCATTTTATCAGTTTCGTCAGCAATATTCTGTTTGTTTTCCCACAAAGTATGCTCGCTGTATTTATCCCTTATGCTTAAATGTTTTATATGATTCAGACAACTATTATGCACAGCACGGAACAAATATTGTTTCAACGAACCTGTAATTAACATCTCCTCTCGTTTCAACCAGTATTGACAAAAAAACTCCTGCACTATTTCCTCTGCTATATCATTATCCTTAACAAACTTCATTGCATACGAACATAAAGAACCATAGTTCGATTTGAACACCAGCTCAAAGGTATTCTTATCTCCACTTCTTATTAATTCTGTTACTTCGCTATCAGCCCGCATTTTTTATTTAGTAATATTCGATTTAACCTTTCCCTTTGCCACCGCATCCTCCAAATTTGTTCTTTCTTGAAGCTAATATATGGGGACTGGCAATAGCCAATGGATATTATGTTTAGAAAAATGGAACTAACTGAAAACAGATTTTTCATACTATCCAAGTAGGGTTTGTTTTAAATCACAAAATTACATAATATTTTTTATTTAACACTCATAATCTTAATTATATCGGATTTGTACTGAAAGGTTTTAATTATTTATCTTCTTGCAAAACTATCATAAGAACAAAATTAAAAATATAATAATAAATTAAATTTTAGGAAAAACATATTTGTATTTTCCTTTAATTTTACTAAATGACATTGTCTGACAAAAAATACTCTTGCCAGACAACATCATTAATATTATAAAAAGTGAAACAATTTATTTAGAACTCTATCCTGTAACTAAGATTAGGAACAATTATTCTATCTTTATCCACTTCAATTTTATTTTCTTTCATGTTATAACAATATCCATAAACTTCCTTATTCCCCAAAAGGTTCATAATCTGGAACGACCATACTGACGAATGTTTTTCCTTGTTACGTCTGTAGCTCAGCGAGAAATCTATATTACAAACCGCTGGTTTTTGTTCCGTGAATGCTTTTGTGTCATCGTAAATAACAGTCATTGCATCTAATGAAGCTTGTTTGTCATAAGGAGTCATCATGTCTCCACCCATAAAACAAACCTTGCCATTCATACTAATCACATCCTCTCTGTTCCGTCTGCTGAATGCCCACTCCTTACCATACAGGATATTAACCACATAATTTTTATTATACCTTGTGTTTCTTGTTATTCCATCACCGCCCTTGTACTTTGAATCAAATATCGAAGCTGTAAATAGATAGTAATATCCATCTTTCAGAAAGCGTTCAAAAGTAAAATCAACACCTATATTCCTGCCTGTGCCAGAGTTCGTAAGTTTGTCTGAGATGAACCATTCTTCATCCAGATTTATCAATGAAAATGAACTATTCTTTGCGGTAGGTATATTAAACAACGCCTGATAGTAAGGTTCAATCTTCACACGTAGATTTTCCGACAGTCTCTTGTTATAGCCAAGCACGAAATGATGCGATTTAGAAAAATCAAGGTCCTTGTTTGGATAAGTCTTATTGCCATTAACAATCTGTTCCGTAAAGTATATCAAAAGCATCTCAATTTGGCTATGTAATCCATAACCAGCTGTTAGCATATTCCCTCCGCCAATGTTCATGCTTAATCCTGCACGTGGCTCAATGGAGTAATTGTTGTTTAGCGTGAAATACTGAGTATGCACACCCAGATTCGCAGTTAAATTGTTTGACAAATTATATTTCGATTGACTAAAGCCATGAATCAGATAACTAGTTCCCTGTTCATTGGCAAACGTATGTAATCCGCTACCATCAATGTTATTCTGTATTTTGATATTGTAGTTTAGGTTTTGGATATTCATCCCTGACTTGTTAGTATGCTTAGCACTGAATTTGTAATTCATAATTGATGAAAGCGCGTACCTCCATGAGTTATATATTATTTTGTCTTTGTCATGAAAGTTTAGGCTTGCGTCATACTTCTTATCTCTTGAATCAAGCCAAGTCCCGCTTGTCGAGAGGGATGTAACAAGGAATGCCTTCTTTGATAAATTCGATTTAAGATTTATTCCTGTCCCGCCCATTCCCTGTACACAACTTGTTGAAACATTATCCCAAGTATGAATCCATTCTGTTGAATCTTTTTTTGCATCGCCTCCTGAATAATCTGATGCAGCAATTCCCCAGATACTAAAAACATTATTCTTAAGAGGAAAGTTTAGTTTGAATGACAAGTCTTGATACTTTATAGCGCCTGCAAACTCAGGTAATACTGGTGCTATTAGTGCAAATGTCGAATAACGATAGTTGAAAATATATGATGCTTTCTTTCCTTTCACAAAAGGTCCTTCAGATGCAAAGTCTATTCCAATTACTCCTGCTTGAAACGTATGCTCCCTTTTTTCATTGTTTCCAACCTTCATCTTAATATCAAAAACTCCTGACGTTGCGTTGCCATACTCAGCTGGAAAAGCACTCGTATAAAAGTCCGAATTGGAAAGCAGATTGCTGCTCAATGCTGAAATACCTCCACCGCCAAAAGAAGTAACATTAGCAAAATGGCTCGGAGTCGAAACTTCAACACCCTCTATTGTCCATAATAAGCCCTTTGGAGCATTACCTCTTATAACAATAGCATTACTCCCAACTGAACTTGCCACACCTGCAAACGAAGCTGCAAGTCGTGCTGGGTCGTCAAATCCACCAGCATAACGTTTCGCTTCCTCTACTGATAATTGTCTCGCACTAATGAAAGCCATAGGGTTCAATGCTTCCTCCTTGTTTGAAGTAGCCTTAATTTCAACACCCTTTAACATTGACACCGATTCTTTCATCCCAATATTCAACACAACTTCCTTGCCCGAACCAACCATAATCTCCTTCATCATAAAAGGCTCATAACCCAAAAACGAAATTCTTATATCATACCTACCAATTGGAACTCCTGTTATTTTAAACTTACCATCAATATCAGTAACTGCATTCAGTGGCAAACTGCTATTTACAATAACAACAGCACCCGGCAAAGTAACCTGAGTTTCATTGTCCATAACCACACCCCTGATAGTCTGTTTTAATTGGTTTTGGGTGAAAGCAACATTTATTGATAAAACCATCATCAATACCAATACTTTTTTTATAATACTTATTTTCATCGTCTTAATGTTTAATTTATAATTTGCAATTGTTCATTTTTATAAAAGACAAATCAAAAAAGCATTACCCCTATTCTGGTTAAATTTTTTTTACAATTTTTTTTATACTTCAATTGTCCATTATAAATTTAATAGGTGTTTCACTTATACAAGTATAAAAACACCTCTATTTTTTCTTTGAAGGAGCTTTGCGTATCTTTGCAATTATTACATTAACTAAAAATTAAATAATTATGAATTTAATGAAAAACTCTTTGATGATAACTTTGTTACTTGTTATTGCATTTCAAGGATTCTCTCAAGAAACCAATGATAAAAAGGCAAAACTAAATGTTGGGGCAGATATTTTTAGCCGATATGTATGGAGGGGGCAAGATTATGGACAAAGTCCAAGCCTTCAACCATCTATTTCTATTGTAAAAGGTGGCTTTGAAGCAGGTGTTTGGGGTGCTTATGCTTCTAATGGCGGTTATTCTGAGACTGATCCATATATAAAATATACACTTAAAGGTTTATCTTTAATTCTTACTGATTATTTTATACATAACGAACAATATTCTAACAATATAAATCAACTAAAATCATCTAACTTTCTTCATTTTGATGATAAAACCACACCTCATATTTTCGAAGGGGCATTACAATTTAAAGGGGGAGAAAAGTTCCCAATTAGTATTTATGCAGGAACATTCTTTTATGGATTAGATAAAGGCTGGGGTTACGACTCAACAAAAGATGCCAAAGGAGATAATTACTATTCTACTTATGTAGAATTTGGATACACTTTCAATTGTAATGAAAGAAAATTTGATTTATTTCTAGGATTAACACCTTTTGAAGGTGCTTATGGTAATGGATTTGGAGTTGTAAATACAGGAATTACAGGTTATAGAAATATTAAAATTACTAGTGATTTTGAGCTTCCTGTAAAAGCTACTGTTGCTGTAAATCCTCAATCAGAAAATATCTATTTTGTATTTGGTATCACTTTTTAATAATTTTAAAAAAAACTATTTTTTATGATGTTAGCTTCTATCTTACTTCAGGTTGCTACACCTGAATTTGATACCGGAAGAACCGGTTTCATGTTACTTGCAACAAGTCTTGTTATGCTTATGACCCCAGGACTTGCATTCTTCTATGGAGGTCTTGCCGGAAAACGAAATATTCTTGGCATTATGATGCAAAGTTTTGTTTCTATGGGTTGGACTACTGTTCTTTGGTGGATGTTTGGATATTCCCTTTGTTTTAGTGGAGGAGAAGGAGGTATATTTGGAAACTTTGACAAGTCTTTTATGAGTGGAGTTGATCTTCATTCCCCATTTATGCTCAATGGAGTTCAAACAAATCTCCCTGAATTTGTTTTCATGGCTTATCAAATGATGTTTGCAATTATAACTCCTGCATTGATTACTGGAGCTTTTGTAAATAGAGTAACCTTTAAATCCTATCTTATTTTTCTTACCGTTTGGCAAATATTAGTTTACTATCCTTTTGTTCACATGATTTGGGGTGGAGGTCTTCTTTCTCAATGGGGTGTATTTGATTTTGCTGGAGGTATAGTTGTTCATGCAACAGCAGGTTTTGCTGCTTTAGCTTCTGTATTATATGTAGGAGCTCGAAAAGACAAACAATCACCTCCAAATAGTATTCCTCTTATTGCAATTGGGACTGGCCTTTTATGGTTTGGATGGTATGGTTTTAATGCAGGAAGTGAGTTAGATGTTGACGCTATTACAGGTCTTGCTTTTTTAAATACAGATATTGCAGCTTCTTTTGCTACTGTTACATGGCTTGTTATTGAGTGGTCAAGAGATAAAAAACCTAAATTTGTCGGTCTTATGACAGGTTCTGTTGCCGGTTTAGCAACAATAACCCCATGTGCTGGGTTTGTCCCTCTTTGGGCTGCTCCGATAATAGGAATTGCTGCTGGTGCCGTTTGTTATCTTGCAGTAAACTTTAAAAATAAAATAGGTTGGGATGATGCTCTTGACGTGTGGGGTGTTCACGGAATGGGTGGTGTTACTGGAACCATTCTTCTTGGAGTCTTTGCTTCAGCTACAGTAAATCCAGCAATACCTGATGGTTTATTTTTTGGTGGAACAACTTTGTTTTTCAAACAACTAGCTTCTGTTGTTGGTGCTTCAATATATGCGTTTATTTTTACATACATTATGCTTATACTTATTAATATGGTTACTCCAGTTAAAGTTTCCGAACAAGATGAAATAAAAGGTCTTGATGAATCAATACATGGAGAAAAAGCTTATGATGAAGGTGTTTTATAAGCTTTCAAATAATAAATAGTCTCTTTTCCTTTTTTAGATTGTAAATAAGTGGAGTAAACATATTAAATTTGGTAATATTGTTTGCTCCACTTTCTTTTTATACGATATGAATTGTTGATATTTTTATACAAATAACACACAGGATAAATACAAAGCAATAGCATCTATTAGTATGATATTAGCTGTTATTTGGGATTTATTAGTTCTAAAATAATAATCCGTTAATTTTTTTTAAATCTTCAGGAGTATCAATTGATATGCTTTCATGATTGGTTTTTTCTGTATATATTTTATACGCATTTTCAATCCATCGAAGTTGTTCGAGAGATTCCGATTTTTCGAGCATAGTAGGTTCTAATAGAGCTAATTCGCATAGAGTTTTATACCTGTATCCATACATTCCTATGTGTTTATAATATTTACTATGAGCAATCCAGTCATTTTTTTCAATATTTCTATTAAAAGGAATAGCATAACGACTAAAATATATAGCTTCATTGTTTTTATTTAAAACAACTTTTACTACATTGTGATTTTGTAGTTCTTCTTGGTTATCAATTTCTTTTACTAATGTTGCAATATTTACATTATCATCAAAAAAACATTTTGCTAAGCTATTAATTTGCTCTGGGTTAATAAAAGGTTCATCGCCTTGAATATTAATAACAATATCATCAGAAGATATAATTTGCCTAGCCCATAATACTCTTGCTGCTTCATAGCATCTGTCAGTTCCTGTTTTGTGTTTAGTGGATGTCATTATTACCTCTGCATTAAAAGATCCAGCATGAGCTTCAATTCGTTCGTCATCAGTAGCAATAATAACTTTGTTTATTAGCATTGATCTTTTTACTTGCTCGTATACTCTGCAAATCATACTTTTGCCGTTAATGTCTATCAAAGGTTTTCCAGGAAACCTAGTTGATTCATATCTTGCAGGAATTATTCCAATAACATTCATCTTTTATAAAATAAAAATAACTAAAATGGCGTTAATTAGTTTACAAAAATAAGATAGCTTTTTATTATTTTATTTTATTTTTTAATTAATTGAGTAATTTTGTTTCTAAACAGAAAACAAATTTAATGATAAAACAAATAATATTCATTCTAATAACTTGTATTACAGTTACTTTGCAGGCAAATCCTTTATCTATTAGAGATTCTATAGTTGATTTTAAAATTATAGAAGAAAATAGGGGGAATCATGATTTGTATTTTTTTAGTTTTAATAATGCTGTTTATGATTTGTCAATTTCATGTTTACCATTAGTAAACACATCTTTTCATGTAGGTTTTAGTCCTTCTGATATTATTTCAAATATAAAGATTATAGATAAAAGAGAGCTAACCTTAACCGAGCGAAATCTTTTTTTTAAAAATAAATGCAATCTTATTAATTATAATAATCCAATAATAAATAGTTTTGCAGAGCGTAAACGACCAGTTATACAAGTAATATTTAATCCATTTATTATAGAAGGTAACACTGTTTTTTTAGTAACAAAATATGAAGTTAGTATTTCTTTTAAAGAAAATAATTCATTGAAGCAATTAAAAAAGAATTATGCAAATAGTTCTGTTTTATCGTCAGGTATTTGGTATAAAATAAGGGTTAAAAATAATGGTATTCACAAAATTGATTATTCTTTTTTGCAATCAATTGGAGTTAATCCACAAAGTATTAATCCTAGAAATATTAAGATTTTTGGAAATGGAGGAGGTATGCTTCCTCA
>MEOD01000097.1:0-5193 GCA_001768555.1 Bacteroidetes bacterium GWF2_29_10 | reverse complement strand
ATTCTATTTATGTTTATGGTGAGTCTGATGGTAAATTTGATTTGGGAGATTATATTCTTTTTTATGGGCAATCTCCTGATGTATGGACATATGACAGCTTGTCTTCGGTCTTTAATCATCAAAAACATAATTATTCAGACTACACATACTATTTTATAAATATAGCTAATGATTTTGGAAAAAGAGTTGCTTTACAAAGCTCAAATTATATAAATTATGACAGTGAAGTGAATAGTTTTGATGATTTTCAATTTCAAGAAAAAGAAAACATAAACTTTATTAAATCAGGTAGAGAATGGTATGGTGAAATATTTGATGTGACTACAAATTATAATCTTAATTTTAATTTTCCTGATATTAATAGCAATGAAAATGCTTCAATAAAGACTAAAGTTGCAGCAAGATCAACAACCTTGTCATCATTTACAGTAAATACAGGTTCAAATCAATTTAATATTAATGTTAATTCTGTCTTAATTTACTATGCAAGTGATTATGCTTCGGAAGCAGAAGGTGAAATCTATTTTAAGCCAAACAGCTCAAATGTTAACATAAACATATCATATACTAAGCCAAATCCAGCATCAATAGGTTGGCTTAATTATATCGAATTGAACGTTAGACGAAATCTTATTTACAGAGGAACTTCTATTTTATTTAGAGATAAAAATTCTTTAGGTAATAATAAGTTTGCAAAATTTAATATATCAAACGCGACATCTAATCTTAGTGTTTGGGATGTTACTCTAGCATATAATGCTACAGAAATGAAAACAAGTTTTTCTGGTAGTGTTTTATCCTTTATTAATAATTCTGACATGTTAAAAGATTATATAGTATTTGATAAAAATGGGGTTTTCTCCATTCCAGAGTTTGTTGAAATAACATCTAATCAAAATCTGCATGCGATAACAAATGTTGATTATATAATTGTTACATACAAAGATTTTGAAAGCGAAGCAATACGATTGGGTGAATTTCATAAAAATAAAGACAATTTAAATTACGTTGTTGTTACACCACAAGAAATATACAATGAGTTTTCATCTGGTTCTCAAGACATTTCAGCTATTAGAGATTTTGTGAAATTTCTTTATGATAAAGAACCAGACACAAATAAGACGCCTCGTTATTTATTACTATTGGGAGATGCTTCTTATGATTATAAAAATTATACTCCAAATAATACAAACTTTGTTCCTTCATTTCAAACATTAAACTCATATAGTCCAACAAATTCTATTGTTAGTGATGATTTTTATGGACTTCTTGATTATAATGAAGGAAATGAATTATCTGGCATTGTGGATATAGGAATAGGCCGTTTTCCAGTACAAACTATACAAGAAGCAAAAAATATGGTAAATAAAGTCATTAGATACACAAATCCAGATGAAATTAATGGAGATAAAATAAAAGGATTGGGTGACTGGCGAAATATAGTTTGTTTTATTGCTGATGACCAAGATTATAATCTCCACGTTGATCAATCTGACAATATTGCAGAAACAGTAAAGCATGATAATAAAAACATAAATATAGATAAAATATTTCTAGATTCATACAAGCAAGAGTCTGCCCCAGGAGGAGAGTTTTATCCTGATGCAAAAATAGATATTACTAATAGATTTAACAGAGGAGCTTTAATTATTAACTATACTGGTCATGGAGGTGAAAAAGGGTTGTCACATGAAAGAGTTGTCGAAGTAAGTGATATTAATAGTTGGAAAAATTATTACAATATGCCTTTACTTATTACTGCGACATGTGAGTTTACAAGATTTGATGACCCATCTAGGACATCTGCAGGTGAATATGTTTTTCTTAATAACAATGGAGGTGGAATAGCTCTACTCACAACCACAAGGCTTGCATTTTCTACTACAAATGAATATATTAACAAAAACTTCTATAAATATGTTTTTAATAAAAATAATAATGAATATCTTAGACTTGGTGATATAATTAAACTTACCAAACAAGCATCAGGAAGTTCTTTTAGTTATAAAAACTTCACTCTCATTGGTGACCCTGCGATGAAACTTGCTTATCCTAAATACAATGTTGCCACAGATTCAATAAACGCTAATTATATAGATGATTTAGATACGATCTCTGCATTAGAAAAGATAAAAATTAAAGGACATTTAACAGATGCAAACAGTAATATTTTAACAGATTTTAATGGGACTATATATCCAACTATATATGACAAGCCAACAAACGCTAAAACTTTAGCAAATGATAAAGATAGTTATAATAAAGAATTTGAAGTAACAAAAAGCATTCTTTTTAAAGGTAAAGCTTCTGTTAGCAATGGATATTTTGAGTTTGAATTTATAGTTCCAAAAGATATAAACTATTCTTTTGGAAATGGTAAAATTAGTTATTATGCAGAAAACAACATAAATGATGCAACAGGATATTTTGAGAACATTATTATTGGAGGAATTAGTGATTCTGAATTAAATGACAAAATAGGTCCTGTAATCAAGCTATACATGGACAACTTGAAATTTGTTTCAGGAGGAATGACTAATCAAAATCCACAATTAATAGCGCTTTTTTGTGATTCGTCTGGCATTAACATGGTGGGAAATGGAATAGGTCATGATATTACTGCTATTTTAGATAATGAAACAAGTAAATCAATTATTTTAAATGACTATTTTGAAGCAGATTTAAACAGTTATGCAAGTGGTTCTTTAAGATATAGACTTAGTGAACTTGAAGAAGGAAAACATAACATTAAAGTGAAAGCTTGGGATATAAATAACAATTCGAAAATTGAAGAAATTGATTTTATTGTAGCTTCTTCCGCTAAAATAGCATTACAACATGTGTTTAATTATCCAAACCCTTTTACAACGAATACAAAATTTATGTTTGATCACAATAAGCCAAGTGATGTGCTAACAGTTCAAATACAAATATTTACTATTACAGGTCGATTAATAAAAACTATTAGCTCTATTATTAATACAACAGGAACCCGAGAAGACTCAATAGAATGGAATGGTTTAGATGAATATGGAAATAATATAGGAAGAGGTGTTTATATTTATAGACTTAATGTAAAAGCCTCAGACAACACTTCAGCTAATAAAATTGAAAAATTAGTTATTTTAAAATGATTACATTTATTTTTTTTAACATATATTTGCAAACAAATTTGATAATATGGAATTAATAAACATTAAATATTTTTCGAATAAGATTCTTTGGTTAAAGAACAAAAGAATTAATAAATTAAAACACAATAATTTTTTTCTCATGAGTTTAAATAAGATTAGTTTTATATGCTTAATAGCTTTATTATCAAATAAAGGATTATTTGCGCAGATAACAACAAATGAGCTTGATGGTCGAGTAAATACTATTACAACGGCAGTTCCTTTTCTTATGATTGCTCCTGATGCAAGGGGTGGTTCGATGGGTGATGCAGGGGTGTCTTCAAAACCAGATGCAAATTCTTTTCATTGGAATCCATCAAAATATGCTTTTGTTGAAAATGATCTTGGAGTAGCTTTGTCATATAGTCCTTGGCTTAGAGCATTAGTGCCAGACATTAACCTTGCCTATTTAACCGGATATAAAAAGTTAAAAAAAGGACAAGTTATTGCTGCAGAACTTCGATATTTTTCTTTAGGGGACATTATTTTTACAGATATAGTTGGAACTGATATAGGGCAATTTAGGCCTAATGAATTTTCTTTAGCAGGTTCATATTCTCTAAAATTATCTAAAAATCTTTCAGGAGGTGTTGCTCTTAGGTATATTAATTCAAATTTAACAGGGCGAACCAATGTAGGTGGTTCTAAATCTCACCCAGGTCAATCTGTTTCAGCTGACCTTTCAATGTATTATCAAAAAAAAATTAAAATAAAGAAACAAGTGGCATATTATGCTTTTGGTGCTAATATTTCAAATATTGGAGCTAAAATGTCTTATACAGAATCAACAGAGAGAGATTTTATCCCTGTAAATTTACGATTAGGTCCTACATTTTTTATAGAAATAGATAAGTACAATACCATTTCGGTTAGTGTTGACTTAAATAAATTATTAGTCCCAACACCTCCTCAATATGACCCACTTACAAACGAAATAGTAAAAGGTAAAGATCCTAATGTTTCATTGGCAACAGGTGTTTTTAGTTCTTTTAGTGATGCCCCAGGTGGATTTAAGGAAGAGCTAAGAGAAATAAACTATGCTACAGGAATTGAATATTGGTATGATAAACAATTTGCGGTTAGAACAGGATATTTCTTTGAACATGCAACAAAAGGAAATCGAAAATACTTTACAGTTGGAGCAGGATTAAAATACAATGTTTTTGGAATAGATTTTTCTTATTTAATACCTTTTGAATCACATAATCCTTTAGAAAATACATTACGTTTTACTCTTATTTTAGATTTTGCAGCATTTAAGGAAGAAGTAAAATCCTCTATTAGTGAATAAATATAGGATTGGTTTTGGATATGACGTTCACCAATTAATTGTGAACAGAGACTTTTGGCTTGGAGGAATAAAAATAGAACACTCAAAAGGAGCTTTAGGTCATTCAGATGCAGATGTTCTTATTCATGCAATTTGCGATGCGCTTCTTGGTGCTGCAAACATTGGAGATATAGGCAAGCATTTTCCCGATTCAGCTCAAGAATATAAAAACATAGATAGTAAAATATTATTAAAAAAAACATTGGGATTTATATCTGAAAAAGGATACTTAATTGGTAACATTGATTCAACTATATGTTTGCAAAAACCTAAAATATCAACTTATATACCACTAATGCAAAAATGTTTAGCTGAAATATTAAGCATATCTGAGGACGATATCTCAATTAAGGCAACCACAACAGAAAAGCTTGGGTTTGTAGGTAAGGAAGAAGGAATCTCAGCTTATGCAGTAGTGTTAATATATAATTAAAAGACCTTATTAAAACAATATATTATTTAGGATTTTGTTTAAAATCTTCTTTTTGTTAGGATACTTTAAACATTTCAATGTAAGTTTAAAAAACTAAATTAAACTATTTTGCCTTGCAACGGTCTATTTTTTTTGCAAAGAGCTAAAATTTTTTATAATATGAGACCGTTGTAATAATCACGATTCAATAATTTTGTTATTAAATCTCACTATTTTTTTAGATTTTGTTAATGATTTGTCAAAATTTAGTCAATTTA
>MEOD01000096.1 GCA_001768555.1 Bacteroidetes bacterium GWF2_29_10 | reverse complement strand
CCATATATATTAGGCTGTTTATTGATCAAAAACAAAATGCTGATAATAAATTACTTAAACGCTTAGCTTGACGGCTATGACTCTAAGGGTACTCTAATAGGTTATACAAGATTGATTTATAGTTAGTTGCACAAACGACTGATTGTCAGCGTGTAAATTCTATTACTGTACATGAACAGTACATGAAAGGTACTATAAAGGCACATAAAAGGTACTCTAAATGTACTTAGTCCTAAAATAGGTTTACACAAAAAATAGAATTAAGGAAAAAGACGGTATGTCTTAGACAGGGCATGCGTTTGAGACAGGGCATACCCTGTCTCTCCTATGTTATGCTTTGTTATATTTATATATTATGCTTATTGTCAGTATTTTAGTAAACGAAGTAGGGTTAGGGTAACTTTAAGGTGAAGTTAGGGTGAAGTTAAGGTGAAGTTAAGGCGAAGTAATAGCATATAACACAATGAAAATTAGAAAGTTAAGTGTTTTGATTTATTGTATTGATTATTAGATTGTTACAAAAGATGTAAAAGATTTGTAATAATTAAAAATAATTTTAAGTATTTTATCTAAAATTAGGGGGCAATGTTTGTAATTAATGCAATTATAGAAAAATCAATAAACAAAACTATTGTTAAGTTATAGATAAACAGATTCTAATGGATGGTTTTGCCAAGCAATGATCTCAATTAGGTTGTACTTATTTAATGAAATTTATTAACCAATGTTTTATGTTTTTTTGCATATTCTAAATAGGTAAATAAATAATAGCTTGATTAATTAGATTATCTAATATAGGAGGTCGTATAATTCCTAAATAAATTATAATTGCAATAAATACTAATTGAATTATAAATCCCATATCTAAAATTACTTTAGAGTCTGTAGATGTTTTATCTGGTAATGCTATTTTTAGAGTTTTGGATAAAAGATTATATAATAAAAAGCATAAAAGTGTTACAATAATTATAAAGTACATGTATTGAGCTTTTATTATCAAACTTTGTAAAATAAATATTTTTGAAATAAATAAGCCTGAAGGAGGAATTGCAGAGAGCATAATAATAAGAAGAATAAAGAGATATGCATGGCTTTTGTTTTTTGAGATATAGTTTTTTATATTGTTCATATCATAGCTATCATATAATTTGTGAATAGTAAGAACGTTATAGAATAATCCTGCTTTTGCAAAAGAATGTAATACTATGTGTAGTATAGCAGCATAATAGCCAATTCCTCCAATGCCAAGTCCTATTGCTACAATTCCCATGTTTTCTAAGCTTGAATAAGCTAACATTCTTTTTACATGATTAACTTTGAAAAGGTATGCTGTTGATGTTAAAATAGATAATATTCCTGAAATTATTAAAATATTGTTCATCCAATAAGCTATTGGTGTTGCTGAAAGGACATTATATATTCGAAAAATGCCGATAAATCCTACGTTCATAAGAGCAGTAGATATTAATGCACTTATTGGAGGAGGAGCGATTGTGTGAGCATCAATTGTAACTGTGTGCATTGGAAATAGTCCCATTTTTGTGCTATAACCAATAAATATAAAAATAAAAGCTATTTTTAAAAATACAGGGTTTGCATTAATCAAAGATTTTGTTAAATTGAGAAAGGATAAGTCTAGTTCATGATTACTTGTTTGAAGAAGAGCGCTAAGAAATAATATTCCCATATATGCTAAAGCAATTCCTGTGGAGCAAATAAATACATATTTCCATGTTGCTTCTAGAGCTAATGATGTTCTTTCATGATAAATAAGCATTGCTACACTTAATGTTGTTGCCTCAATTAGTATCCAAAGAACTGTTGCGTCATTAGCTAAATAAACGCCATTCATTGCAACAATAAGGATTGTTAATGCAGTGTAGTATATTCTTTTTCGTCTTTCTGATTTTTCTTCTTCTAAATATACTTTGCTAAAATAAAATGTTGATATCCCTAAAATGGATAAGACCGATTGCATTAATATTCCTATGCTGTCAAAAGTGAAGTATAGCAGCTCAGTTTTATTAATATTTAAAAATGTATGTACATTAAATAGGCAATTTATTATAAGAAAAGCAACAAATGTATAATTAGTTATATGTTTGTTTTTGAATAAATATGTGCTTATAGCAAGAAATAAGGCACTTATAAAATATATTAGCAACATAGCTTTAATAACTTATTTAATTGTCAAAATTATTAACAATTTTGGGAATAATACAAAAAAACTTATAGAAAATTATTATAAACAAAATTAAATTGAATTATCTAATTGATTGACTATATTTAATGAGTTATCAACAATATTATTATTTATGATTAGTTATTAATTGTAAAAATAATAATAATTTTTTTTGTTGCTGTTAGTAAAAAAAAACTAATTTTGAGAAATCAATAAAAATGATGAATATGGATAATATAAAAAATAAACCTGACTATATCTTTGAGGTTAGTTGGGAGGTCTGCAATAAAGTAGGAGGCATATATACGGTAGTTTCAACAAAAGCATTAACTTTAATTGATTTAGGGTATAAAGATCGATTGATAATGATTGGTCCTGATATTTGGAAAGATACAGATGAAAATCCAGATTTTGTAGAAGATAAATATTTGTTTAAGTCATGGAGAGAGTATGCCCAGAGTATGGGATTGAAGTTTAGAATAGGTCATTGGAATATTGCAGGTTATCCTATAGCCATTATGGTTGATTTTACTCAGTTTTTTTCTCAAAAAGATGAAATATTTGCTGATTTATGGGTAAAATATAAATTAGATTCTTTATCAGGTCAATGGGATTATACCGAGCCCGCTTTATTTGGGTATGCGGCTGGAAAAATTATAGAAAGTTTTTATTTATATAATTTATCATTGCAAGATCATATAGTTGCTCAATTTCATGAATGGATGACCGGGGCTGGAGGTCTTTATTTGAATCATTATTTACCGCAAGTGGCAACAGTTTTTACTACTCATGCAACGGTATTAGGCAGATGTATAGCAGGGAATGGTTTGCAATTATATAAAGATATGAGCAAATTTAATGTTAATGATTTAATCCATAGATTTCAAGTAGAATCAAAGTTTTCATTAGAGTTAACTTCAGCAAAGTATTGCGATGCATTCACTACTGTTAGTGAAATAACAAATGAAGAATGTAAGCATTTTTTTAATAAATCTGTTGATGTTGTTACTCCAAATGGATTTGAGAATTCTTTTGTTCCCAAAGAAGATGAGTTTGTGGAAAAACGGGAATTTGCGAGAGCAAAATTAAAAAAAGTTGCACAAATACTATTAAATAAAGAAATTAATGATAATGCTGTATTTGTTTCAACTAGTGGTCGTTATGAATATAGAAATAAAGGTATAGATGTATTTATAGATAGTTTGGCAAAAATAAATGATGCTAGTGAATTAGATAAAGAAATAATAGCATTTATATTGGTTCCGGCTAACCATAGTGGTCCTAATAAAAAACTTCAGGATAGGATTTTAGATGCCACAAATAAAGATGTTGACTTTTCAAATGAGGTATTAACACATGGTTTGCACGATGCGGATTATGATCCTATATTAAGGAGATTAAAAGATGTAAACCTTAATAATGGATTAGATTCGAAGGTAAACGTAATATTTGTACCATGTTATTTGAATGGTAATGATGGCATATTTAATATAGAATATTATGATCTTCTTATTGGTTTTGATTTAACTGTTTATTGTTCTTATTATGAGCCATGGGGATATACACCATTAGAAAGTATTGCGTTTAAAATACCAACAATAACAACAACTTTTGCAGGTTTTGGTATGTGGGTGAAATCAAATTATTATGATAGTCAAAAGGCTGTTTATGTATTAGAACGTTCGGAAGAAGATAATGAGTATAATATAAAAATAACTTCTGAAGCAATAATGGATTTTGTTAAATTAGATAATGCTAAAGAAATAAACAAAAACAGAGAAAAAGCGTGGTTAATATCTCAAAAAGGACTATGGAAAAATATAATAGAAAATTATTTTATAGCATATTCAATTGCTTTAGATAGGGCAAAAGAAAGAAAAAGTTTGTTTGTAGATAAATTTATTCAAGAAGGTCATGACTTCCAAAAAAAATCAGATGTAAACAAACCTATTTGGAAAAAGGTGTTGGTTAAATCAACCGTAACATCAAAATTAGAATCACTAACCAAGTTATCTAAGAATGTTTGGTGTACATGGAATCATGATGCAAGAAAGTTGTTTAAAATGATAAATCCTGATTTATGGGATGCGTGTGACCGGAATCCAATTTCTATGCTAAATAGAATTTCTTATGGAGAATTGTTAGAATTAGAAAATAATAAAGAATTTTTAGAATTGCTTCAAAAAGTAAGTGATAAATTTGATAATTATGTAGAAGCAAGAAGAGTTAAAAAAGGAGCAAAAATTGCATATTTTTCTATGGAGTATGGTTTACACACATCCATAAAAATATATTCTGGAGGTTTGGGAATATTAGCAGGAGATTACTTAAAAGAAGCTAGTGATTCTAATGTTGATATTGTTGCCATAGGTTTATTGTATAGAAATGGGTATTTTACACAAACAATGTCTAATACAGGAGAGCAAATTGCAGAATACATTCCTCAAAGGTTTTCCCATATTCCTCTTATTCCTGTTCGAGATGAAAAAGGAGACTGGATGAAAATATCCTTAGTTTTGCCAGGAAGAATACTCTATGCTAAAATATGGAAAATAGAAGTTGGAGTTGTTCCTTTATATTTATTGGATACAGATATTGATGAAAACACAGAAGAAGATAAAGTAATAACATCACAATTATATGGAGGAGATTGGGAAAATAGGTTTAAACAAGAATTATTATTGGGAGTTGGAGGGATAAGGTTAATAGAAGCATTAAATATTAAACCTGATTTATATCATTGCAATGAAGGTCATGCTGCTTTTATAGGTATAGAAAGATTAAGAAAGTATGTACAGTTTGAAAAATTATCAATACATGAAGCTCTAGAAATTGTAAGAGCAACAACATTGTTTACTACACATACTCCCGTTCCTGCAGGGCATGATGCTTTTTCTGAAGATGTTTTGCGTCGCTATATTCCTCATTATGCAAGTAGGTTAAATATAACTTGGGAGCAATTTATGGGTTACGGGCGTAGTAATGAAAATAGTCATGAAGAGAAGTTTTCAATGAGTGTTTTAGCTGCAAAGTTATCTCAGGAAATAAACGGAGTTAGTCGTATACATGGAAATGTAACAAAAAAGATGTTTAATAATTTATGGGAAGGATTTTTTGCAGAAGAATTAGAGAATATTAGTTATGTTACAAATGGGGTTCATCTTCCAACATGGACATCAACCCGTATGTTACGACTTTATAAGTCGATAGTTGGAGATAATTTTGAATTTGAACAAGATAAAATAGCTAATTGGGAAAAAATATATAATGTAGATGATAAAATTATATGGGATATAAAACAAGAACAAAAAGAAATTTTGTTTACAGCATTAAAAGAAAGAGTTAGATGTGCATACACAAAGAGAAATGAAAACCCTAAATATCTGATAGATATATTTGATAGAATAGACCCAAAGGCTTTAACAATAGGATTTGCAAGAAGATTTGCTACATATAAAAGAGCTCATTTATTGTTTTCTAATTTAGAAAAACTTGACAAATTAGTGAATAACGAAAAACATCCAGTGCAGTTTGTATTTGCAGGTAAAGCGCATCCACAGGATAAAGCTGGGCAGGATTTAATAAAAAGAATCATAGAGATATCCAAGATGCCTCAATTTTATGGGCGCATTTTGTTTGTTGAAAATTATGATATGGAATTAGGTGCAAAATTAGTACAAGGAGTTGATGTTTGGTTAAATACACCAACAAGACCATTAGAAGCATCAGGAACAAGTGGGGAAAAAGCTGTAATGAATGGCGTTTTAAATTTAAGTGTTTTAGATGGTTGGTGGGCTGAAGGATATGAGGAAGGTGCAGGTTGGGCTTTACAGGAAGAAAATACATATAACAAGCCAGAATTGCAAGATCAACTAGATGCAGAAATTATTTATGATACAATAAAAGATGAAATAGTTCCTTTATATTATAACCGTAATAATGAAAATATTCCTGTAGATTGGATAAAAGCAGTAAAGAAATGTATTGCTGGAATAGCTCCAAGATTTACAATGAATAGAATGATTAATGATTATAAAAGGAAGTACTATGAAAGAATGTATGTTAGAAGTAAAGAGCTTTTAGCTAATGATTATGCTTTGACTAAAGAAATTTCTAATTGGAAGAAAAAAGTATTAAGAGGTTGGGGGAGTATTGAGATTGTTGAAGTATCAGTACCAGATACTTCAAACAAAGCTTTAATAATAGGAGATGTTTTTGATGTAAAAGTGGTTTTGGACCTAAACGAGTTGTCAGATGCAGAAATAGGTGTAGAGATTGTTATTACACAAATGAAAAGCGATGGAAGAAGAATAATTGATGTTGTATATGAATTGACATCTATAGAAAAAAATAATAGAATAATAACTTATAAAAAGGATATACTTGTAAAAAATTCAGGGGTATATGAGTTTGGATTCCGTATTTTTCCAAAACATGAAAAATTACCACATAGACAAGATTTTCCTGTAATAAAATGGATTTAATAAATAACAATTTTATAAATTTTTAATTAATTTAAGATAAAAATTATGAAACTACTAGAAGGAAAAGTTGCTTTAATAACAGGCGCATCAAGAGGAATCGGAAAATCAATAGCTATTTGTTATGCGAAAAACGGATGTAATGTAGCGTTTACAGATATATCCCGTAATGAAGCCATGCTAGCAACAGAAGAAGAATTAAAATCATATGGAGTTAAAGCTGTTGGTTATGCTTCAGATGCAAGTTCTTATAGTGATTCTGAATTATTAATTGATAATATTTTAAAGGACTTCCCTACAATAAATATTATAGTTAATAATGCTGGAATAACTAGAGATAATTTATTAATGAGATTATCAGAAGAAAATTGGGATGATGTTATGAGAATAAATTTGAAATCAGTATTTAACATAACAAAAGCATCATTAAAAGTTCTGCTAAAACAAAAGAGTGGCTCAATAATAAATATGAGCTCAGTTGTAGGAATAGAAGGAAATGCAGGACAATCAAACTATTCTGCATCAAAGGCTGGAATAATTGGGTTCACTAAATCTATAGCTCAAGAGTTAGGCTCAAGAAATATAAGATGTAATGCTGTTGCTCCAGGATTTATAGAAACAGAAATGACTTCTAAACTCCCAGATGATATAAGAGTACAATGGATTAAAGATATTCCATTAAAAAGGGCAGGAAAACCAGAAGATGTAGCTAATTTAGCACTGTTTTTAGCTTCTGATTTATCTGATTACATTTCTGGCCAAGTTATTAATGTTTGCGGAGGTATGCAAACGTAAAAATTAATATTTTGCAATAATGTAAAATATACAAAAATTGTTTTAATAAATTAGACCTCATAGTTTTTTTTAGAAACCTGTGAGGTCTTCTTTAATGTTAAGTTGTTGTTAAGTAATTTGTAGAATTACTTATATTGAAGTAATAAATTAAGTTTGCATTTACAATGTTTAATTTGCTTTCAGTTTCTTTTTATCATAATGGGTTTGCTTTTTTTAGCATAATAGTAAGCATTCTAATAGCATTTATTTTCTCATGGTTTTTATATAATAAAGATATACAAAAAAAATCGGAAAATTATGTTTTCTTTAGGTTTACAGCTATATTAAGGTTCTTATCTGTTGCAATAATTATATTTTTAATATTTAATTTTTCTTTTAAAGTTGAAGATAAAAAAATATTAAAGCCAGTTATAGTTGTTGGTATTGATAATTCAAAATCAATGAAGTTAAAAGATAATAATGTTAAAGAGAAAATAGAAAAAAATATCAAGGATATTCAAAATCAATTAAAAGACGATTATGAATTGAAAATTTATTCATTTGGAAATACGATAGAAGATGCGGATAGTATTAATTTTAATGAAAATTACACAGACATTTATAGTTTTCTAAAATATTCTTATGAATCTTTTGAAGAGCTTAATTTAGGTGCTATAATTATGGCTACAGATGGTATTTATAGTAAGAATGCAAATCCATTAATGATAGCTCAAAATCATAATATTCCTGTATATAATATTGCCTATGGGGATACTACAGTATTAAAAGATTTAAAAATAAAACAAGTTCGACATAATAAAACAGTTCTTTTAAACAACTATTTCCCTTTAGAATGCAATGTAATAGCTGACAAATTAAAAGGTAAGACTACAACATTAACAATAGAAGTAAATGGCAAAATTATTGAAACAAAAGAACTTGTTATTAAAGGTGATAATTACATAGATTTTCAAAATTTTTCAATACAAGCAAAAGAAAAAGGGAATTTATTTGTTAAAATATCAGTAAACCCAATAGAGGGCGAAATATCTACAGATAATAATTACTATGCTTTTAATATAAACGTAATTGATGATAAAAAAAAGGTTTTATTATTATATAATTCTCCTCACCCAGATGTGTCTGCAATAAAACAAGCAGTTAAAGTTTCAGATGAATTTTCTATTGATGAATATTCATATAATGATTTTCAACAGGATTTTAGTAAATACAATATTATTATATTACATCAATTACCGTCAAATACTGTTAATGTAAGTATGATGGCAAAAGTGTTGAATAATAATATTCCTAAACTTTTCATTAATGGTTTACAAACGGATATTAGTCAGTTTAATAAACTAAATACAGGAACAACTATTTCCGACTTTAATAATTCATTTAATGAGGTATCACCTACATATAACAATGCTTTTGCTTTATTTACACCTAATGAAGATATTCAAACTATTACCACAAAATTTCCTCCTTTAATAATTCCTTATGGTCGATATACAAGTTCTAGTTCATCGGAAAACTTATTTTACCAAAAAATAGGACAAGTAAACACTTCTTTTCCCTTAATATCTTTTAATAGTAATTTGACAAGCAAATATGCTGTAATATTTGGAGAGGGTATTTGGAGATGGAGAGTTTATAATTATTTATTAAAAGAAAATAATGATCTTTTTGATGAATTGATTGTTAAAATATTAAAGTATTTATCAACAAAGGAAGAAAAAAGTAAATTTCAAATCAGTTTAAATGAAACCTTGTCAGAAGAAGATAATGTAATATTTAATGCAGAGCTTTATAATGATTCTTATGAGATGATTAATGAACCAGATGTTTCATTAAATATAACAGATAAGGATAATAAATCATATAATTTTGTGTTTTCTAAAAACAATAAATCATATTTACTGAATGCAGGGAAATTTACTTTAGGAAATTACACGTACAATGCTTCTGTTAAGCTTGGTAATGCAGTTTATCAAAAGAAAGGTATATTTTCCATACTCCCAATAAATTATGAAGCTCTGAATACTATTGCTGACCATCAATTGTTAAATAACATAAGTTTGAAAACAAATGGTTTGATGACAACTAATGTAGATAATATAGAAAGCATTATTACTAACATTAAGCAAAAAAAGGAGATCACATCTATTTCTTTTTTCAATAATAAAATATTATCATTGATAAATTTAAAATTTATAATGTATATTATTATTCTGTTGTTAGCAATAGAGTGGGGGATTAGGAAGTATTTTGGAAGAAGATAATTATGAAATTTTAAAAGTGCTTAGTTATTTATTTAAGCCTTTGTGATAGATATTTTTCTTGTTCGTTATTTTTGTAATTTTCATATTCGCTTAGGATATCTTTAGTCATCAACCGTGCTACTCTGTCTGCTCCTCTATGATTAAAGTGAGTGTAATCTTTATTTGCTAAAGGAGCTTCATTTTCAACCCAATCAATGATTGAATTGTTTCCTCCCATTGCTTCAAAAAGATTCCAAAATGCTACTCCAGTTCTTTGAGCTATATGTTTTTGAGCATTAATCAATTTTGGAATAGCAGGAGAAGTTTCATATACAGTTCCATTTTTCCAAGCACGGTCGCCCACACTAACTAAAAGGATGCTAGCCTTAGGCATTGTTTGTTTTATGTAATTAATAACATTAATCATTGCTTTTTCATACCATCCGAAGCTTTTCATAGAAGGGTCTGCAACATTTACTCCATATTGAAGAACAACAAGACTATAATCCATATATTTGTTGAAATCAGTTAATATTTCTTTAGGTATAGAAACTAAATTAACACCAGAATTTCCTCTAAAGGAGTAGTTATCTATGTAAATTCCGCTTGTGTCCTCAAAGCTAACGCCGTAAACATTAAGATTTTCTTTAGTTATGAAATTAAATTTAACTTCATTTATGGGTGTTGTATTATTTGCGATAAATTCATTGACTAGATATTTCCCATTTATTTGTTGAGAAACTTCTTGTTTATTGTCTATTTCACATTTTAATATATTGCTTTTTCTAGAAGTTCCATAGTATAATTTAACGACATGAAACTTGTTAAGTCTTTTAGAAACATTTGATGATTTAAATGCAACCCAGCTATTATCTGAATTATTCATGTATGAATTAGCAGATACAATTTGGCTTGGATTAAAGACGTAACCAGATAGTCCAAATTGCATGTCTTTGTATTTGTTAAAAGGAAATGATTGCCAATCTTTAGAGAATGTGTGTTTAATTGAATTTCTATATTGAGCACTGCGTGTTGTAATTGGAACAAATCCAACGCCATTTCCTCCAAATTTGTTTTGTAATAATTCTCTAATAGTTTGAGTAATTAGGTCTCCTTCAATCATAGAGTCTCCAAAATAGGCCACTCTAATTTTTTTTCCATTCTGTTCTGTATTTTTTAATGAATTAAAAAAAGAGTCTAGAGGTTTAAAGAAAAAAACGTTATCATATGCCGAAGCTTTATAAACTAATGTTTCATCGCTTTTGAATGATTCGTTTATAACCTTTTCTTGACTTTGTATGAATGAAAAAGTATCGGATAGGGCTTTAAAATAAGATATTGTTGGGTTGTATTTTATGTTTTCATCAGGTATATCATCCAATGTTTCTGAATTGTCATTATTATTTTTAAGAATATCTTGATATAGACAGAAATTTCTTAGTTTGAATATGCTTATTTCAGAAGGATATTGTATGCTGGAAAATATAAATAAGAATCCTAATGTTAGAAAGGATATAAACAAAGGATTTTTATTTTTATTTTCAGATGACATTTCTATTTAGTATTAATTGATATGCCTAATTCTTTTAGTTGTTCTATTGCTATTTGTGAAGGGCTTTCGCTCATTACATCCCTTCCTGAATTGTTTTTAGGGAAAGCGATGTAATCTTTAATGGAATCGGAGTTGCCCATAACGGCGCAAAGCCTGTCAAATCCGAATGCAATTCCTCCATGCGGTGGTGCTCCATATGAGAATGCATCCATAAGGAATCCAAATTGTTTTGTTGCTTCTTCGTCGGTGAAGTTAAGGCATTTAAACATTACTTTTTGCAGGTCTTTATTGTGAATTCTTATAGAGCCTCCTCCAATTTCTACTCCATTAATTACTAAATCATAAGCGTTTGCGTTTGCATTTTTTAAATCTCCATTTTCCAATAGTTTTATGTGTTCTTTTTTTGGAGATGTGAAAGGGTGGTGTTTTGCATAAAATCTGTTTGTAGTTTCGTCCCATTCAAATAGAGGGAAGTCAATTACCCATAGAGGTTGGAAAGAGCCTTGTTTTCTTAAATTTAGTTTGTTAGCCATTTCCAATCTTAATTCGCCAAGCATTTTTTGAGTCTTTTCTTTTTCGCCAGATAATATTAGGAGCAAATCTCCTTCATGTGCATCTGCTTTTTGAAACCATTGTGATATTTCTTCTGTATTGAAAAATTTATCAATAGATGATTTAATTCCTTCTTTTGTATGTTTAGCATAAATTAAGCCTTTTGCGCCAATTTGAGGTCGTTTTACCCATTCGGTAAGTTCGTCTAATTGTTTGCGAGAGTATTCTGCACAACCTTTAGCATTTATTGCAATGGTTAGTTCTGATTCGTCAAATAATTTAAATCCTTTACCTTTCACATTTTCAGTCAAATCAATAAATTTCATGTCAAAGCGAATGTCTGGTTTGTCGCTGCCATAGAGATTCATTGCATTTTCGTATGTCATTCGTGGAAAATCTGACAATTCTATGTTTTTTACTTCTTTAAAAAGATGTTTGACTAATCCTTCAAATGTGTTGAGTATATCTTCTTGTTCCACAAAAGACATCTCACAGTCAATTTGAGTGAATTCTGGTTGTCGGTCTGCGCGAAGGTCTTCGTCTCTAAAGCATTTAACAATTTGAAAGTATCGATCCAATCCTGCAACCATCAAGAGTTGTTTGTATTGTTGAGGTGATTGTGGTAATGCATAAAATTCTCCTTTATTCATTCTTGAAGGGACAACAAAATCACGAGCACCTTCAGGAGTTGATTTTATTAATACTGGCGTTTCTACTTCAATAAAGTTAAGATTGTTAAGATAGTTTCGTATAAGAATTGATAATTTGTGTCGATTTATAAGATTGTTTTTAACAATGTTGCGTCGTATGTCTAAATATCTGTATTTCATTCTCAATTCATCTCCTCCGTCTGATTCGTCTTCGATAGTAAAAGGAGGGGTGATTGATTCGTTTATTATTTGCAAATCGGATACTTCTATTTCTATTTCTCCAGTTGGGATTTTGTTATTTTTATTACTTCTTTCAAGAACTTTTCCTGTTATTTGGATAATATATTCTCTCCCTATTTCTCTAGCTTTTTGGCATAGAGCAGAGGATGTTTCCATATTGAAAACTAATTGGGTAATGCCATAACGATCTCTTAAATCAATAAATGTCATGCCGCCTAATTCTCTGGAACGTTGCACCCATCCAATAAGCGTTATTGTTTTGTTTACGTCTTGTATGTTTAATTCGCCGCAATTGTGTGTTCGCATAATATTAATGTATATTTCTTTTTTATTCAAAGCAAAATTAAAATAAAGATTCCTATTAAATTGAATAAGGGAAAGGATTTTTAAATTTTTTATAAACAAGTTGTTAACAAAATATCAATCTGATGTATAAGTGCAAATGTTTTTGTTTGGAAATACATTTATAGTTATAACTAAATTGTATTTGCATATAGTTTAATATATCGGGTTTTGATGTAGTTATTAACAATTATAAATATAAAAAAAAATGCCATTTAATATTTGTTATATTGAAGAAATGTTATTGCAAAATTTAATGAATAAAAGCAAATATTGTTAAAACTATCTAGTGCTATGGTTATTTTAGTTTTAATTTAACCCTAAACTTTTCTTTTGTCCTTTTGTTGTTTTCTTTACAGGTTTGTACTTATCAGGAATATTCGCTTCACAAAGCAAATCTATGTTTCTTTTTCCTGAATATATTTTAGGTTTATCTTGGTTATTGAAAAAAGTGTTATGAGTAAAATAAGGATAAGCTCTTTTATCATTGGAACAAATTAATCGACATTTTGAAACGATTAATAATGCAACTATATGTTGGTCGTCAAAATTAGGATGAGTAATTTGTTCTGTTACCCATTTTTCTTTTTCATCAACTTCATCATCGTTAATGTATATTGCTTTTTGTGCTGTTCTATATTGGCTAAATAATTTAAGATACTTATATTCGATTTCTTTGCAATATGTTGTTCCTCCATATACTATTTTTCCTATACCATCATTAATCCAATCGAAAACGGGCTTATATTCTGAATGCTTTTCCTTACATTTTGGGTCATCATTAAAAACACTACCCAATACATTTGTATCAATAACTATACACATAACTTATACTTTTAATAAATCAAGCATTTCATTAATAAAGAACTTTCTGAATTCTTTTGGTTGTTCTTCAGGGTATGTTCCATCTTGATTTATCGGTATGCAGGTAAGTTTATTGCCTTTTTCATTTCTTTCAAAGAACACGACTTGACTTTCAATCTTGCAATCTTTACTACTTTTACATTCTTTATTCAATCTTAATCTAAACCTATCGATAAGATAATCTGAATGAGTTTCTACAATAAAATTTTTATTTTCTTCTTTATGTGACTTGAAAATAAAATCTCCAAATGCCGCTTGTCCTTTAGGATGTAAATGTATCTCCGGTTGTTGAATTGCAAACCAAGAATTATTTTTTCTTGCTATAATTTCAATGATTAAAGGTAGTATCTGTGAAACTCCATACCCAACATTAGTAACCTTAAGAGATTTGTCATGTAATTTAATATGAACTTCAAAAGGAGACGTTTCTTCTTTGCCTAATTTTATAATTTCAATACCTTCAAATAAACCACTATCTTCTCCAAATTTTTTAAAAATTTTGTTATATTTTGTTATATTTTTCGAGCTATTTAGAAGATCTTTTAAAAGGTAAGGAGAATGTGTTCCAGCTGGATTAAAATCAATAGAATAGTTGTCATAGGTTCTTTGTGGTTCTGTACGAATTGGAGCAAGCCAAACTAATTCTTTTAAAAAACGAGGAATAGCCATAATTTCACTTGTCTTAAGCTTTCTATCATCTTTGTTAGAATGACTTTTTATCAAACTTGGAATAAACAATATAGGAACATTATGTCCTTTTTCTTGTTTAATAATTTTTGAAGGTTGGTTATTCAGATTATTTTTTTTAATCCAAACTCTAAAATTCTTTAACTTATTTTCTTCTGATATTTTTTTTAAGTTAATTGTTTCAAAACAATATTCAAGTTCATCTTCTTTAACTATCACTTGGATATCAATTCCTCTATCTATCATTCTTAATTCTGAAAGTCTAGGAATACTTTTTATTTCAATAAATTTTAGTTTTATTGCACTAATTCCATCTTGTTTATCCCTATGGTCGCCTAATATCCCTATTTCAAAAAAATTTAGTTTTTTGTTAGTTAAACTAGCTATTTCAGAATAATGACCAAGACTGGATTCGCCAATATTAAAATTTGTATTAAACCAAAACTGAGGATTAGAAACAATATTTAATAGTTTAAGAACAGATGTTTTGCCGGTGCTGTTTTCTCCAACAAAAAAATTGACGTTTTTAAGTTCAAGAAAGGTATCGTCAAACCCTCTAAAATTATTTAAATAAATTACGGGCATATTATATTTATTTTAGTTAAAATCAATTTTCTACAAAATTACTATTTTCTTATCAAATAATTTTACTATTTTTTACTTTTCAATCTATAATAATTTCTTTTTTAGTTCAAATAACCCCTTAGGTAAGGGGGTATAACCCTTAAATTAACCCCTATAAGGGTTAAATCAACCCTTATTACTACTTATTTAACCCCTATAATTATTAAAATGATAGTTTAAATTATCAAAAAGATAGTTTTAATTATCAAAAAGATAGTTTTAATTATTAAAATGATAGCTTTAATTATCAAAATGATAGTTTTAATTATCAAAAAGATAGTTTTAATTACTCATTTAACCATTATAATTATCGTTTTAATAATTAAAACTATCTCCGAAGGGGATATTGCTAATCTTTTTGTAAATATTAAGGTGTCGGAGGGGTTTGTTTCTTTGGGCGTTCTGGAAATTGTTGTTGCAAATCTTGATAAATACCAGTGCTTCTAGGAACATTTTGTTGAGTTGCAATTTTTACTGCACGATAGAATGAAATTAATGTTTGGTATATGTCGCTTGAGAGCAACATAGAGGTGTCTTCAAGCATTTCTAATGAGTAAATATTCCATTTTTTTTCGTTTAGGACGCTATTGATTAAAAACTAATATTTATTCTCCTCTAATTATACTTAAAGCTTGATCTACAGAAATTCTTACTCCATTATTATAAACTACAATAAAGGCATCTTTAAATCCTCCTGAAACTATTTGTTTTTGAAGCGTTATTGCATCCTGTAATTCTTTTTCATTGCCTACAGTATATTTGAACACCCCATTTTCAAGATATTCTGTTATATCTTGCAAACCACTAAAGATTGATGCATCAAGTGCTATTTTATTTGAAGAGCTTAATATTTGAATTTTAAACACAATATCGTTAATTGTCATTTCAGATGTATCTGAAACATTATTTTGTTTTATTATATTTTGACTATTATTAATATTGCTGGAAGTATTATTATTTTGTTGAACTTTATTTTTTACAATTACATTCTCTTTAGGTTTTTCTGGTAATTTGTTGTTTGTATATGATTTATCATAATTTTTTTTATATTGTTTAAATGCATTAAATATTGATTGAGAAATTAAGTTTTGACCTTTCTGTGAAGTTAAAAATTTCTCTTCTTCAGGATTACTTAAAAAGCCAACTTCAATTAAAACACCAGGCATCGTTGTTTTATGCAAAACAAGAAATCCTGCTTGCTTAACACCTCTGTCAAAACGGTTTGCTTTTACAGAGAAGTTTTTTTGTATTAATGTTGACAGATTCAAGCTTTGGTCAAGGAATTCTTGTTGATATAAAGAAAAAATTATGTTAGATTCAGGCGAATTTGGGTCAAAACCTTCGTATTTTGATTTGTAATTATCCTCAAGCAATATGGCTTCATTTTCTTTTTTTGCAACTTCTAAGTTTGATTCATTTTTATGAATCCCCATTACAAAAGTCTCTGAACCATAAGGCGTTCTAGACTTGCTCGCATTACAATGAATAGAAATAAACAAATCCGCTTTGTTTTCATTTGCTATTTCCGCACGTCTAAACAACTCAATAAACTCATCCTTATTTCGTGTATAGATTACTTTCACGTCAGAAAATGTGCTTTTTATTAAATCCCCCAATTTTAATGCTATAGATAGAGCAATATCTTTTTCTTTCGATGTACGACTGACACATCCAGGATCTTTTCCTCCATGACCAGCATCTATTACAACTGTTTTAAATCCTTTTTCATTAATAGCCTGTAAATATATATCACTGAACATCAGCAAATAAGCCATCAACAGAAATATTAATAATTGCTTTTTTACCATAACAATTATTTTTTATTGTAGTTTTGAAATTTTAAATTAACAATATCACAAAATTAATAAAATTTGTTTGCAACGAGGTTTTTTAATAAAATTTGTTTTTTATTTATAACATTATTAAGTACTTTGAGTATATATGCTCAAAGTAGTAACGATTCAATTGTTGCTAATCATAATGATACTATATTTAGTAAAAATGATTCTTCGTTTATTAAGAAAGACACAATATTAGCTAAAGACGACGCATTAAAATCGGATGTTGAATATGGTGCTAATGACTCGGTTTTATTTAATATGGTTGAAAAGAAGGTAACTTTATACGGGCAGGCTTACTTAAACTATGAAAACATAAAACTAACTGCTGGAAAAATTATCATTGACCTAGACAATAACACTATTTTTTCTTATTGCATTCTTGATAGTGCTGGAAATAAGATTGAACTTCCCATATTTGACGAAGGAGG
>MEOD01000095.1:56709-74096 GCA_001768555.1 Bacteroidetes bacterium GWF2_29_10 | reverse complement strand
CTAATTCATTTAATGTTCGCAAAATAAGACGTAATGCAAACAAAATCAATTTAATACAAGCTTAGCTTGACGGCTATGGGTTGTATGTTTCTTTCAACGGCATTTATGCCGTTGCTAATTATTTTTTTTTGTGAGTGTTTTTTTGATGAAAATCTTAACGCTTAATCTGGGTTAAATGATAATTCATGGGATTGATTAAAAGGATATATAACCAATACAAAACTTTCTAACAATGATGTGATATACAATTATAAAAACTTTTGGCATATTGAAAAAGCATTTAGAATGTCTAAAACAGATTTACGTATTTAGTACAATATATCATAGATTAAAAGGACGAATTGAAGCTCATATTTGTATGGCATTTCCAGCTTATTGTATTTGTAAAGAATTAGAAAGAGTGTTATACTTAGAAAAATCAACAAGGCATCTGAACTAACTCATAATATTTATCAAATAACATATACATTGCCAGAGTCGAAAACAATAAAAAATAAAGTATTGAAAATGGACGAGCAACAAACAGAACTATGGCAAATAATCAACAAATATTTTTAGGGTGTCCCATTGCGGAAAACAGAAAAATATATAATCGAACCGTGAAATAAGGTCTCTCTTTTTCAGTAAAATATGTTTTAAATTCATTCTAAAATTCCATTCTAATTGAAAGCAAATACAACATTTAATTCAAAGAACAAAGAAAAATTGGATGTGTCACAAAAACAATACAAAAAGACAAAATAAATAAGTTTATACAAGCTAGTAATGCTTTTTCAAAAACATTTTGCTTTGTTAATAAAATTTAATAAAAAAAACTTATCTTATCCAATAATTTTATTTATATTTGTATTTTACTCTTTAGTTTGAAAATGAAATATTTAGATAAATTATTTTTAATAATTGCATTTTCCATTTGTATCAATTTTGTGTCAATTGGTCAAATAACGGTGGACACGAGTCAAACTATTGATTATCTTGTTAAAGATGTTTTGCTTGGAAAAGGAATAAAGGTTTCTAATGTTACATATACAGGAAGTAAAGCTGCAATAGGAAAATTTGAAGGAACTTCTAATATAGGTTTTGAAAAAGGGATTATTCTTACTTCTGGTTATGCTACAAATGCCATTGGACCAAATAATGAAATAGATAAAACAGAAATACTGAATAAAATAGGGTTGAAAGAATTAGATGATATTGCTGGTTATGCAACTTTAGATGCTTCTGTTTTAGAATTTGACTTTATACCAATATCGGATACTATATTTTTTAGGTATGTATTTGGTTCTGAAGAATATCCATATTATCATGATATTTCAGGAGATTTAGGATTTATTTATGAACCATTTAATGATGTTTTTGGATTTTTTGTCACAGGAGAAAACCCATTAGGAGGAACATATAATAGTAAAAATTCAGCTTTAATACCAGGTACAAATTTACCTGTAACAATTAAAAGAATTAATAATATTATGCCATCTAATGAACAGTATTATGTAGATAATGATCAATTCCCTATATCTTTAACTACTATTCAGTATAATGGGTTTACAAAAGTAATGAACGTCATAATTCCTGTTGTTCCATGTCAAACATATCATATAAAAATTGCCATAGCAGATGGAGGAGATAATAACTTTGATTCTGGCATATTTTTAGAAGCTGGGAGTTTTTCTTCAAATACATTTGATATTAGTGCAAACCCTTCTATTGAAGGAATTGACAAAAATAATGTAGCTGTAGAAGGATGCGTTAATTCAATTATAACAATTAAAAGCAATAGACCTGTTATAAAAAATACAACAATAAACTATACAATAGGTGGAACTGCAACAATGGGTATTGATTACAGCAACATCCCAACATCTGTTACTATACCTGCTGGTTCTGATTCTGCAAGAATAATTATAAAACCATTAAATGATGCTATAGTTGAGGCTGCAGAAACTGTTGTTATAAATATCCCCATCTCTATTTGTGGTGACACCGTAAGTACTATTATTGAAATAAAAGATTACCAAAATATTAACCTAACAAATACAAAAAATGATTCTGTTTGTCCAAATGACACATTTAAATTAGAAGTATTGCCAACAGCAGGATTACCACCATATACTTATTTATGGTCCAATAGTTTAAACCCTATTAATCCAATTAAAACTACTACTACCAAAAATACAACTTACACTGTTACTGTAAAAGACATATGCGGGAAAACAGCAATTTTAAATATTCCTATATACGTAAAGAGTACTCCTATTGCTGATGCAGGAAATAATCAAACTATTGTTAAAGGAAGTATTACAGAATTAATTGCGGATGGGGGGAACACATATTCTTGGAGCACAAAGCAAACGGATAAAGTAATTTTTGTTAATCCAATAACAACAACAACTTATACATTAACAGCTTATAAAGATGGTTGTTTTGATTCTGACATTGTAATTGTTACTGTTGATAATAATGTTGTTATTGATGCTGGTGACAATATTTCAATATGCAAAGGTGAAAGTGTTACTCTTACTGGTAAAGGTGCTATTAATAGTAATTTCTCTAATTTTACATTTAAAGGAACTTATAATAGTCATAGATATTATTATTATAACAATAAAGTAAAGTGGCAACAAGCAAATACTATTTGTACTAGCAATAAAGCTTATTTAGCTTCTATTAATAGTTTAGGAGAAAACAACTTTATTCAAAGTATAATTACAGACAACTCCTTAATTGGAGGGACCGATTCTGTTACCGAAAAAACTTGGAAATGGATTAATAATGAAACATTTTCTTTTACTAATTGGAATACTGGGGAGCCAAACAACTCTGGAAATGAAGACTATTTAGAAATATATAAAAGTGATGGGAAATGGAATGATGTTAGCTCTAATTCTTTATTAAACTTTGTAATGGAGATAGCTCCATACAAATGGAGTACAGGAGCAAATACTGACACTACAGTTGTTAGTCCAACTTCTACAACTAAATACTTTCTTACTGTTTACAATGGAGGCTCATCTGCAATTGACTCTGTTACAGTTACTGTAAATGAAATTCCAGTTGCTAATGCAGGTATAGACCAATCCATATATAAGGGAAATTCTATAACACTTAAAGCTTCTGGGGATAATACTTATAAGTATTCTTGGAGTTACAATAATCTAAAAACTCAATCAATTACAGTATCTCCTGCAAATGATTATACATACATTGTTACTGTAACTAAAAATAATTGCTCTGCATCTGATGATGTTATCGTTCAAGTTAAAACTTTAGTCATTGATGCTGGCAAAAATCAAACTATTTGCGAAGGCGAAACCGTTATTATAAAAGCAACTGGCGCCAATACTTATTCTTGGAATACAAAATCTTTGCTTGATTCCATTGTTATAAAACCTACTATTACCACAACATACAAAGTAACAGGAAAAGTAATTAATGCTTATGCTGTCGACTCTGCAATTATTACGGTAATTCCTAAACCTATAGCCGATGCTGGAAATGATACTATTATTTGTGCAGGAACAAATATTAAAATTAAGGCAACAGGCGGAGGTACATACCTATGGAATTATAACAACCTTACAACTCAGTCTATTAACGTAAATCCTACTATTAACACAACATACACTGTTACTGTAACTAAAAATACATGCACAAATACCGATAAAGTTGTGATTAAAACAAATCCAATTCCTATTGCTAATGCAGGAATTGATTATACTATTTGTGAAGGTAATAAAGTTACTTTAACTGGAAGTGGTGGAGGAACATATTTATGGAATAATAAGTCTACTTCAAAATCAATAACAGAAAAACCTAGTATTACTACAAATTATGCACTTACTGTTAATAAATTAGGATGTACTGATTCTGATGAAGCAACTGTATTTGTCACAAAACCACCAAACCCTAGTCTTGGCTCAGATAAGAGACTTTGTAAAGGTGATTATGTGTATATAATTGCTCAAAATGGAGATAAATATTCTTGGAGCAATAAATCCACTAATGATTCTATTTTCGTTAATCCAAAATCAACCCAAAATTACATAGTTACAGTTTACAATGGAGCATGTTCTGCATCTGAAGAAATTATTGTTAATGTATTTAACAAACCTATTGCTAATGCAGGAAAAGATATTATTATATTCAAAGGTGATAAAGCGATATTAACCGCTTCAGGAGGAACTTCTTATAAATGGAGTAACGGTAGTGTTTCTAAATCAATTAATGTAGAGCCTTCATCTACTAAAAAATATATAGTCACTGTGTTCAAAGATAGTTGCTTCTCTTCTGATGACGTAATTGTTAATGTTATTGATAGAATTATTGTTGATGCTGGAGAAAATATTTCTATATGTTCTGGAGGAATTGCAAAACTTTCAGTTAAAGGTGCTAACAAATATATGTGGTCAAATGGAGATACTGCCTCTTCAATTAATGTATCACCTCCTATAACTACTACTTATACCGTTACTGGGTACACTAATGACGCCTCAGCTACAGACAATGTTGTTGTGTTTATTAGTAATTCGATTAAGGCTAACGCTGGTAATGATATAATAATTTGTGATAGTGGAAAAGCTTATTTATCTGCAACAGGTGGTGATAAGTTCTTATGGAGTAATGATAGCACAAAACAAAACATTATAGTGCAACCAGTTACAACAACAACATACATAGTTACAGTATTTTCTGGAAATTGCTCTGCAAGCGATGATGTTATTGTTGAAATAAAGAACGATATTATTGCTGATGCAGGAAATGACATGACTGTTTGTCAAAATAGTATTGTAAGTTTAAAAGCTACAGGAGGAGAAACTTATAAATGGAGTAACGGAGAATTAAAGCAAACTATAACATTAGCTCCTACAGCAACTTCAACGTACACAGTTTCTATTTATTCTGGAGTTTGTTCTGCTACAGATAAAGTTATTGTTTATATTACACCTTTACCTCTAATTTCAGCTCCTGATAATATAAATATATGCTACGGCATGGAAACTAAAATTACTGTGTCTGGCGGTGATTATTACACTTGGTCATCAGGACATACAGTTCCAATAATAACAGTGAATCCTTTAATGAACACTGAATATGACTTAACTGTGACGAAAAATAATTGTACTTCTTCTAAATTAATTAATGTTATTGTAAATCCTCCTCTAAATGTTGATGCTGGAGAAGACCAAACAATATGTAGTAGTGGATTTTCCACTTTAAATGCTTCTGGCGCAACAACTTATTCTTGGAATAACAATTCTAACAATCAATCTATTACTGTTTATCCTTCTATAAATACCATATATTCTGTTACTGGATATTATAATGGGTGCACAGCTTCAGATATAGTGCTCGTTACTGTAAATAGTAAAATTAAAGCTAATGCAGGTGAAGATCAATATATTTGTTATGGAGGAAAAGCTGAATTAAAAGGAATAGGTGGTAGTTCTTACTCTTGGAGCACAGGGCAAAAAACTCAAAGCATTACCGTTTATCCAACAAAAGATACAATATTTATACTGACTGTAACTTCAGGAGTTACTTGCTCTTCAATTGACTCTATTAAAGTATTTGTAAGAGATGATGTATTCTTAACAGCAGGTGAAGATCAAATAATTTGTGAAGGAGATTCTGCTCATTTATATGCAAGAGGTTTCGGTGACTTTATTTGGAATAATGATATGACTAAAAATATAATTTCAGTATCTCCTCAATATACGTCAACATATACAGTAACATTAACATCTGGAACTTGTTCTAAAACAGATGATGTTATTGTTCATGTAATCAATTATCAAAATCTAGTCATTAATAATTTAGAAGATAATTATTGTTTAAACGATAATAATGTTTTAATAGAAGCAACACCTTATGGAGGTCACTTTACAGGAGAAATATTCAACAATAATTATTTTTCTCCATCAAAAGTTGGAGTCGGAATTCATTCGGTAAATTACTCTATTGATTCAATTATAAATTTAAGCATTAGTATTTTTAAAGACGACTTTGGAAGTGATAAAAATTGGACTGGATACAATGAAATATGGCAAAGAGCCGCAGCAAAAGAAAGCGTCGGATGTGAAGGATGTCAAGATCCTTGCTCGGATATGACTCCATCACAAGACAATTATATTTTAGGTACTCATATCGGCTCATGTTATGACAATGGATTGTTTGGAACTTATTATATCACATCTCCGGAGATAGATTGTAGGGATTTTAGTGATATTAATTTAAGTTTTTACAGGGATTTAGGTTATGAAGGTGGGTTTTGGGATAAGGTAAACATGTCAGTATTTGATGGGAGCAAGTGGGTTGATGTATATAGGAATGGGGTATCTAATCATTCTGACAATGGTTGGGTGTTAATGAGTTACAATGTATCGAAGTATGCGTATGGCAACTCCAGATTTATGGTTCGTTTTGGAATAGGTCCTACAGATGCAACGGGAGCTTACAAGGGCTGGAATATTGATGATTTGACAGTTTCAGGGAAGAAGAAAATAAAATGTACAAGTCAAGCAGAAAAGTATGTAAGAGTTTATGGATTGCCACAAGTAGAAGCAGGGGCAAATGAAACAATATGTTTTGGTGAAAAAATCAATTTGAGTGGTAAGGGAGGAGAAAGTTATTTATGGACTCCATCTGATTACTTGAATAAGATAAACAAACAAACTGTATTGAGTAGTCCTTCTTCTGATATTACTTATCAGTTGGAGGTAACAAATGCTTATGGTTGTAAGGCAATAGATTCTATTCGTTTATCTGTTATTCCTCCAATTATAGTTTCGTCATCTAAAGACACGTTTGAAGTTTGTGGAGGCAGTAGTTTAAATATTAGTTTGAGTGGAGCTGATTATTATACTTGGTTAACAGCAGAAGGAGTAAGTAATCCATATTCTGGGAACATAGTTTTAACACCGACAAGTAGCAGAGTTTATAAAGTTTATGGAAGAAATGTTCAAGGCTGTATATCTTCAGTAAAGGACATTTATGTTTTTGTTAGTCCAGTTGTTAATGCAAATGCAGGTCAAGATATTTCTATTTGTCAAGGAGATAGTGTAATGATTAGTGCAATAGGAGGTACGTCTTATGTTTGGAGTCCACTTTTAGGCTTGAGTAATGCAACCGTTTCTCAAACATATGCAAAGCCAACAATTACCACCACATACACAGTAACAGTTACGGATAAAAACCTTTGCACAGCAACAGATAATATTGTAGTTAAGGTTAATGCTTTGCCTATAGTCAGTATTTCTAAGGATACAAGTATTTGTTATGGAGATACAGCGATATTGGAGGTTTCAGGAGGAATAAAATACCTTTGGGAATTTGATGTTACAATGGACAGCACTTCTGCAAGCAAAGTTAAAGCGTTTCCAAAACATGATAAGACCTATATTGTTAAAATTATAAATGCTCAGGAATGTTATGCGACAGCTATGGTAAAGGTAAAGGTAAATAAGTTGCCATTAGTAAGTATTACTCCGATGGATTATATTTGTAAAGGCGATAGTGCAACACTTATATCAAGCGGATTAAGTACTTACACATGGACTCCCGCTCTTGACATTGATAATGCAAATGCTTCACAAGCAAAAGCAGCTCCAAGTGTAAGTACCCAATATTCTGTAGAGGGAAAAGATGCTAATGGATGTGCAGGCACTAATAGTGTTTATGTAGAAGTAAGAGATGTTAAGCCAATATTATCTGCATCAAATGATAGTATTTGTTTAGGAAAGAGTAGCATTCTTAAAGCTATGGGAGGAGATTCTTACACATGGGATAATTCAAATAGCTTGAATGATTCGGCATTATCAATAGTAACAGCTTCTCCAACTATAACAACAACATATAATGTTACAGTTAATAAAGGTAATTGTAGTGCAAATGCAAGTATTATTGTTAATGTTTTAGATTTGCCAATTGCAGATGCTGGTGTTGATGTTAGTGTTTGCTCAGGTGATAGTGTTCAATTAAATGCTACTGGAGGAATTGCTTATAAGTGGAATCCAGCAGAAGGGTTGAACAGCATAACAAAATCTAATCCAATGTCATCACCAAAAATAAACACAACTTACACAGTCACAGTTGCAGATAAGTTTGGATGTTCTTCAACGGATAATGTTGCAGTTATTGTTAATACTTTGCCAGAAATAAATATTTCTACTGATAAGTCAATTTGTCAAGGTCAACAAAGTGTTTGGTTGTATGCAACGGCGGGAGCAGCACAAAATACATGGACACCAGCAACAGGCGTAATAATGACAAAAAATGATTCAATTCTAGTTAGCCCAACAGTTGCTACAACTTACACGTTTGAAGCTAAAGATAACAAAGGATGTGTAAATACAGCAAGTGTCAAAGTGAATATATTGAGCACTCCAAAAGCAGAAGCAGGAGCAGATAAAACTATTTGTTATGGCAAGTTTAGCAAGTTGACAGGTAGCGGCGCAAACTATTATCAATGGTTACCTTTGGACGGATTGTCTGCAAATAACATTGCAAGCCCTAATGCAAGCCCAAGCACAGATACAAAATACTACTTAACAATAACCGATAACAATGGTTGTACCGACAATGACAGTGTATTTGTTAAAGTAAATAGTTTGCCAATAATAAGTGTTATAAAAGACACAATGTTATGTTTAAAAGATAGTATAATGTTAAGCGCAACTGGAGGTGTTACATACAGTTGGAGTCCTGCAACAGGTTTAATTAATACAAAAATAGCAAACCCTAAAACATCTCCATCCGTAAGCACATTATACACAGTAAGCGTTACCGATGCAAATGGATGTGTTTCTACAGAAGATGCTTATGTTAAAGTAAAAGGATTGCCTGTTGTAACAATAACAGGAATAAACGAAATTTGTATTTATGACAGCACAAAACTAATCGCAAAAAGTAATACTGCAATAAAATATCAATGGTCAAATACTGGAGGCATAAGTGATATTTTAATAAATAACCCAAAGGTAAAACCAACCACAACTAATACATATAAACTAACAGTTACAGATGCAAATGCTTGTAGTTCCTCCACAACATATACATTAAAAGTCAATCCTCTTCCAACAATAGTTATGACTCCAGATACAACAATATGCATTAATGATTTTGCATATTTGAGTGGTAATGGAGGAGTTAGATATGAGTGGAAACAAGGTGATGGCAAAACTATAGCTTATGTTAACGCAATAAACGTTAAACCAACAGTAACGTCTTCATATTCTTTAATGGTTACCAGCAATAAGGGCTGTGTCAATGAAAAGGCTATGATTGTAAGCGTAAACAGTTTGCCTGTGTTGACAGTTTCTTTAGACACATTTATTTGTCGTTATGATTCAGCAACATTAAACGTATATGGAGCTAACACTTATAAATGGACTCCTGTTGCAGAACTATCCAATTCAAAAATATCCAACCCAAAAGCATCTCCATCTTTAAACACACTGTATTCTGTAATAGGAACTGATATTAATGGATGTAAGAATACAGCAACAACAAATGTTTATGTAAGAGCATTACCAAAAGTAACAACTACTGGTAGTACAGCAATATGTATTAATGATAGTGCCTATATTGGAGCAAATGGGGGAGAGTATTACTCTTGGGCTCCAGCAACAGCAGGGATCAATGATGTAACAAGTAAGATAATGTATGTAAATCCTACTGCAACAACAAATTATACAGTAACAGTAACTGATATATATGGATGTTCAGCAAAGAAAACATTGAAAGTGACAGTTTATAATTTACCAATAGTGACAATTACTAAAGATACTAACATTTGCTTTGGTAAAACAATAAATATGCTGGCAACAGGTGGAGTCAAGTATTTATGGTTGCCTGTTGATGGATTGAATAAGAGTAATGTTGCTAATCCTAAAGCAAATCCTACAGTTAATACAACTTATAATGTTACGGTGATTGATACAAATTCTTGTGTAAATACTGCCACTGTTAAAGTGTTTGTTAATCCATTACCATTGGCTTATGCAGGGGAAGATGCAACAATTTGCCAAGGAGGCAAAACTCAGTTTGTCGGAGCAGGAGGTTATAGCTATAAATGGGCGCCAGCAGCTACTTTGGATAATGCAAATATAATGAACCCTTTTGCAAACCCAACCTCAAACACGGTTTACAAGGTTAGTGTTTACAGTGATAAGGGCTGTGTATCGGTTGATTCGCTTGAAGTATTCGTAAATCCAATACCAAAAGCAAATGCAGGAAATGATACCGCTATTTGTTATGGCAATAGTATTAAATTGAAAGGTTTAGGTTCTATTAATTATCTATGGACCCCAAATTATGCAATTGATGATAAAACGAGTGCTACACCAACAGTTAGTCCTTCAGTTAAAACAAGCTACGTGTTGAAGGTTATGGATAATATTGGTTGCAGTTCTCAAGATACAGTTATAGTAACTGTAAACCCAATACCAACAGCATCTGCATCAGATGACAAAACTATTTGCTATGGAGATACAATTATTCTTACTGTTATTGGCGAATCTTTATATTCATGGAGCAATGATGCAAGCCTGAGTAAAGCGGATATATGGAACCCTAAAGCATTCCCTGCTAATTCTACAATGTATAGTGTAACTGTAACAAATATGTATGGTTGTATTGCAACAGATGAAGTTTACATTGGGGTTAAGGATTTTAATCCTTTGACAGTAAAAACTACATACTATCCTGTTGTTTGCGATGGTAATGCTGTTAATGTATTAATTGATGCAGGAAAAGGCTACACAGAATATACTTGGTCAACAGCAGCAAATACAAGTTCAATAAACGTTAAAGAGAGTGACAAGTATAAAGTTACTGTAAATTCAACAAATGGTTGCAATAAGGAAGTTAGCATTGACGTAATTGCTCATTTGCCTAGCCCTTCTCCAAATGTAAGATTAAGAGGAGATTCTTTGCTTTGCTACAACGATAGCGCTTATTTGTATTTAGATTCATTGTATTTACAATACCATTGGTCATCAGGTTCGACAACTGATAGCATAAAGATAAACACTAAAGGACAATATTCTGTAACCGTAACCGATTACAATAATTGTGTAATAGTGTCTGATACAATCATGGTAGATGTAATAAACACTCCAATTGCTTTAGTTTCTTCAATACAATTGAGCGACTCTGTTGTTAAAATGAAAAACTTTAGTTTGTATGCTGACAAGTACAAATGGTATGTTGGTAATGGAACAACAGATAGCGTTGCAGAGCCAGAATTTAATGTTATTCCAGATTCAATATATAATGTACTTCTTGTTGCAAGCAATAAATGTGGAGTAGATACTGCGGATGTATTAGTTAAAAATTCAGGAACCACAAACATTACTCAACTCATTACTGATAACAACCTAACTATGATGATATATCCTAACCCAACAAGCAATTTCGTAAATATTGAAGGTGATATTAATGTCCTAAGATTATTAAACATAAAACTATACACACAAACTGGTCAATTAGTTTATGAACAACAAAATAACAAAGCTAAAACAATTAAACAAAAAATCAATATTAGTAACTTCGAAAATGGATTATATATATTAGAAATAAACATCGACGGCACTAAATACTATAATAGAATTGTGAAATTGTAGGGAAAATTAATTTAGCAATTCTCAATTAGTTTTATTTTCTATGCAGGATTCTAGGCATTCTGTTAATGTTTTGTTTGTTTTTAGGTTTGGCATTCTAAATATATAGAAAAAATTTAGAACCAATTGGGAGGGGCTGAAAAGGCGCAAAATTTTGATTTTTTTTGCATTTCCTTGCAACGGTCTCATTATTTATTAAGCTTTTTTAGAAGTTTATCTGTGGACTTGTAACCTACACTTTCTCTTTTTGCAAGCATTATTGCTTTGTCTGCATATATCTTGGCTTGGTTAAGATCTCCGTATTTATACCATAGCCATGCATAAGTATCATTATTTGTTGAATTATTTTCTATTTCTATTGAGCGTTTAGCCCATTTTAGAGCAATTTCTATATGCTTTTTATCAATAATCTCAGTGTCTTCATAACAATATTGAGCATAAGTATTTAATTCATTCCAATTATTCCAGTTATTATTTCTCATTATTTTGTCAATGTATTCCATATATAGATTAACATTACCCATTCTTTTTGCTTTTGCAGCTTTAAGATGTAAAACATATGCCATTTCGTCATAAGTACCCAAATTTTGAATTCTATTTATAGCTTTATCTATTTCTTCTGTAGATTTATTGTCATTATGCATTTCATTTTGCAATAAAGGATCTCGCAATATCTCATAAATAATTTTTTTATCAACTTTTTCTTTTGAAATTAGTTCATAAAACTTCTCTTTATTTTTAAGTACAGTTTGAATTGCCTTATGTTCATACCCATTTGCAAAAATTTCAAAAATCCTAAAATTATCTGCTGTTATCATTTTTTCTTCTGTAAGTATATTCATATATTGAACAAATACATCATTATCCACAATACCTGCATCTGTAAGCCCTAATAGATATTGTTTTAAAAAAATCTCCCCCCTTTCTCCTTTTTCATATCTTTTTATCAACTCTCCTATTCTTCTATTTGGGTCTAGGGCTATCTCTCCAAGAATTATAAAATCTTTTTTTAAACAACTTCCTACAGCACGATGCAATACTTCTCCATTACTGTCGCAAAAAATAAACGAAGGATATGCTATAATTTTATATTTTTTTGCTAAATCTTTACCTTCTCCCTTTTCTGCATCAAAATGAGCATTAATAAAATTATTATTATAAAACTTTCCGATTGTATCATCTGGAAATATTTCTCTTGCCATCAATTTACAAGGACCACACCATGACGTATACATGTCTATCATTATTATTTTATTTGTTTTTTTTGCTTTTTTTAATATTTCATTCCAATTGCCAGACTCAAAAATAATCCCATTGTTTTTACCCAATGCATTATGGTTACTTAATTGTTGACTAAATGAAAAATGAAATACAATTAATATTAAGAAAATTATTGAAATGATTCTTTTCATTGTACTAAATTTAATATTAACTATTAGGGTTTTAATATTTAAAACAAAGTTAAATAAATAGTACAAATATTAATCCAAAACAATTTATTCTTTCAATAAACATCTACTGTACTTAGTATTCTTATCCTTAATAATTATATAATACAAGCCTTGCATTAACCCAGATATTTCTTCCTGAAACAAATAAATATTTTTTGTTTTATTTACTTTTAAACCCTCCTTGTGCAACATTAACTGTCCTATGTTATTGTAAATAAAAACATCTATATTTTTTTCTTCATAACTACTATACATAATATTTAAATCTTCTTTAAAAGGATTTGGAAAAACACTTATGCTTTCTTCTGTTTTATTTGAAAGAAATATATAAGCTGAATAAAAATTCGGGATTCCATATCCATAATAATTATCTGAAGAAGTATATTGCGAAGCACTTCGCTTTATAGAATTAACTATTTCTTTTGCGCTAACCATTGGATATGCCTGTAAAAGACAAGCCGTAAGTCCTGTTATTAATGGAGCTGCAAAAGATGTACCAGAAGCCATTGTTACATCCCCATAATGGTTAACTATTAGTACATTTTTTCCTTGAGCAACAACATCTGGCTTTATTCGATTATCAACAGTTGGACCATAAGAACTAAATAAAGCTCTTTTCAGCTGAGCATCAACTGCTCCAACAGCTAATACATTTTCTGCATCAGAAGGAAAACCTATATAACCCCATGCGCTTTCTCCTGAATTACCTGCACTATTAACAATCACCATTCCCTTGCTAAATGCCTTGTTTCCAGCAATACTTATTCGTGTTGTATTCCCATTACTATCTGAATATTTATGATTGTACTTAGTATTATCAAATGTTGTATAACCTAAAGATGAATTAATTATATCAACTCCTAAACTGTCTGCAAACTCTATTCCACTTATCCAGTTTTCTTCTTCCAAAGGGCTTTCTGATCTAGTATCCTCTGTTCTTAATAAAACATAACTTGCATCAGGTGCCGTTCCTACATAAACTCCATTTTTATCTCCTGCCATAACAGATAATACTTGCGTGCCATGAGTTGAACCCGAAAAATCAAAAGCCTCATTATCCACATAATCCTTAACAGCAATAATCCTATTACTTACAATCAAATTATCGAATACAAAAACATCTTGAAGCTTATTAAATCCTCCATCCAATACTCCTATTATTATATCTTTACCTGTATAACCTTTTTCATGAACCAATACACCGTTCAATAAATCTATCTGGTTAAAAGAATAACCATAATTATAATTAACATTACTTGCATTGAGTGATTTATCTTTTAACCCTAAATTCCCAATATTATTATTTATAACTTTATTATATATTTCCTGATTTGCACAACCTATTAGCTCGTTAAAATTTACATTCTTTACAGCCTTGTCATTACTCATTTTCTTTGTTATGTATTTCTCATGCAACTTAAATACACCTTTAACAAAAGAGTTAAGCATCGTATTTGCAACATCAAATGAGTCTCCCGTAACTACAATTGAATTAAACCACTTTGAAGCATATAAATAATTTATACTATTTTTACAAACGCTATCAACATACAACTTTGTAACAGGCAAATCTTCAATAGTAACATCCACATGATTTTTTTGCCTTCTTTCAATCGACCTCTTACTTAGGAATTCCTTTGGGTTAGATTCTTTAAATGTATTAAATTGCTTATCCTTAAAATCTATTCGCCAATATTCCAACTTAATATCCTGTCCTATTGTTTCCAACAAAATTACATGAATGAATATAACTAATAGAAAAAATTTCATAAATTAATCATCTAAAAAAGAAGTACAAAGTTATAGTTTTTTTTACAATATTATTAAAAACAATTATTTGCAAAAGTAAAATATTACCTATAATCATCTTTAAATTTAGACAATTGTAAATGTTTAATAAATTTTTGTTAATTTTGCAAAAAAAATCAAATTCTTTGATAAATGAGTGATCCTGTAAAACATGAATGTGGAATAGCACTAATTAGATTATTAAAACCAATAGAATATTATATAGGGAAATACGGTACTGCAATGTACGGTATAAATAAACTATACCTGTTAATGGAGAAGCAACACAATAGGGGGCAAGATGGAGCAGGGGCAGCTTGTATTAAATTAGATGTTGAGCCTGGGTACCAATATATTGACAGATACCGTTCTAATTCAGAATCACCAATAAAAGATATATTTGAAAAAATAGGAAAACCTTTAAAGAAAATACATAAAAAACATCCAGAATTAATAAACGATGTTAATTGGTTGAAACATAATTTTCCTTTTATAGGCGAATTATTGCTTGGACATTTAAGATATGGTACTTATGGAGGCAATAACATAGAGTTTTGTCATCCACTTTTAAGAAGTAATAATTGGAAAACAAGGAATTTGGTTATAGCAGGAAATTTTAATCTAACAAATGTTAAAGAACTTTTTGATAGATTATTAAGTATTGGTCAACATCCTGTTGAAACGTCTGATACAATTACTATTCTTGAAAAAATAGGACATTTTCTTGATAAAGAAATAGAAAATCTATACAGAAAATATAAAGCAGAAGGAATTAGCAAAGCAGATGCAACACCTTTAATTGCAAAAAATATTGATGTAAAAAATATTGTTTATAATTCTTGTAAATATTGGGATGGAGGCTTTGTTGTTGCTGGACTTATTGGTAATGGTGATGCTTTTGTTGTTAGGGATTCTAATGGAATTAGACCTGCATACTATTATCAAGATGATGAGGTTATTGCTGTAGCATCAGAGCGTCCTGTGTTACAAACAACATTTAATGTTTTGCATAAAAGTATTAAAGAAGTTACTCCAGGTAATATATTAATTATAAAAGAGAATGGACATGTTGAGGAAACTCAATGTCTTGAACCAAAAGAAAAACGTTCATGTTCTTTTGAAAGAATTTATTTCTCTAGAGGAACAGACTATGAGATATATAATGAAAGAAAACAATTGGGACGTAATTTATGTAAAGATATTTTAACAGAAATAAATTACGATTTAAGAAATGCAATATTTTCATACATTCCTAATACTGCAATTGATGCTTTTTATGGTTTAAAAGAAGCTTTAACTGAATTTTCAAATGATTCAATTAAAGAAAAAATTATGGCCTTAGGTAAAAATGTTTCAAAAGAGCAACTTGATGAAATATTTTCTATTCAACCTCGATTTGAAAAAATTGCAGTAAAAGATGTAAAACTTCGTACATTTATTACAAAAGATAAAGACCGTGACGATTTAGCTTCTCACGTATATGATGTTACTTATGGTTGTGTTAAAGATAACATTGACACATTAGTAGTTCTTGATGATTCTATAGTTAGAGGCACAACATTAAAGCAAAGCATATTAACAATGCTTGACCGATTGCTACCTAAAACAATTATTGTTGTTTCATCTGCACCGCAAATTAGATACCCAGACTGTTATGGGATAGACATGGCTAAAATTAATGATTTCATTGCATTTAAAGCAACCATAGAATTATTGAAAGATAAAAATATGGGGCACATAATCAATGAAGTTTACAGGAAATCTAAGGCACAAGAAAATTTACCAAAGGAAGAAATCGTAAATTATGTAAAAGAAATTTATGCTCCTTTTTCTGCCAAACAGATTTCAGAAAAGATTGCAGAAATGCTAAAACCAGAGGTATGCCAAGCAAATGTTAAAATTATTTATCAATCAATTGAAAATTTACATTCAGCAACACCTCAACACAAAGGAGATTGGTATTTTACAGGGAACTATCCAACGCCGGGAGGTAATATGATAGTAAATAAAGCTTTTATTAATTTTATTGAAGATAGAAATATAAGAGCTTATTAAAAAAATTTAAAGTTTATATAATTCAACAACAAATTGGATTACTTAGTTATGTCAGATTAATAAAATTATGAAAGAGAACAGAAAAAACCAATCAAAACGCAGTGGTGCTGTGAAAAAGAACTCTGTAAAAAAAACAGTAGGCAAAAAAAGTAGATTTAAAGATTCTTCTAAAAATTCCGAAGATAAAAAGTCATATAGAAGTAAAAATTCCGAGGGTGGTTCTGAGGATAAACCATACAGAAGCAGAAGCTCAGAAGGAGGTTCTAGTGACAGACCATACAGAAGAAGAAGCTCAGAGGGAGGTTCTAGCGATAGACCTTACAGAAGCAGAAGTTCAGAAGGAGGTTCTAGTGACAGACCATACAGAAGCAGAAGCTCAGAGGGAGGTTCTAGCGACAGACCTTACAGAAGCAGAAGTTCAGAAGGAGGTTCTGAAGATAGACCATACAGAAGCAAAAGTTCAGAAGGAGGTTCT
>MEOD01000095.1:56396-56620 GCA_001768555.1 Bacteroidetes bacterium GWF2_29_10 | reverse complement strand
GTTCAGAAGGAGGTTCTAGTGACAGACCATACAGAAGTAGAAGTTCAGAAGGAGGTTCTAGTGACAGACCATACAGAAGCAGGAGTTCAGAAGGAGGTTCTGAAGATAGACCATACAGAAGCAGGAGTTCAGAAGGAGGTTCTGAAGATAGACCACACAGAAGCAGAAGTTCAGAAGGAGGTTCTAGTGACAGACCATACAGAAGTAGAAGTTCAGAAGGAGGT
>MEOD01000095.1:45558-56314 GCA_001768555.1 Bacteroidetes bacterium GWF2_29_10 | reverse complement strand
AGTAGAAGCTCAGAAGGAGGTTCTGAAGATAGACCATACAGAAGTAGAAGTTCAGAAGGAGGTTCTAGTGACAGACCATACAGAAGCAGGAGTTCAGAAGGAGGTTCTAGTGACAGACCTTACAGAAGCAGGAGTTCAGAAGGAGGTTCTAGTGACAGACCTTACAGAAGCAGAAGTTCAGAAGGAGGTTCTAGCGACAGACCATACAGAAGCAGAAGTTCAGAAGGAGGTTCTAGAGAAAGATCACACAGAAGTGAAAGCTCTGAAGAAAGTTCAGGTTCAGAAGGTGGAGAAAAAAAACATCCCGATGAAACTAGGTTAAATAAATATATTGCAAATTCAGGTATCTGCTCTCGTAGGGAAGCTGATGATCTTATTTCAAAAGGATTAATTACAGTTAATGGAGTTGTTATTACTCAAATGGGTTATCAAATTAAACCTAAAGATGAAGTAAAGTATGGAAAAAAATATTTAAAAAACAACAAGTTAGTATATTTATTATTTAACAAGCCAAAAAACTGTATAACAACAGCAAATGATCCAGAGGGGCGTAAAACTGTTATGGATTATGTTAGAGATGAATGTCCGGAAAGAATATACCCAGTTGGGCGTTTAGATAGAAACACAACAGGCTTGTTGTTACTAACAAATGATGGAGACTTGACAAAGAAATTAACACATCCATCTTTTGGTGCAAAAAAACTATATCATGTTACATTAGATAAACCATTAGAAGATATTCATTTTGAAAAAATAAAAAAAGGACTTGTTCTTGAAGATGGAAAAATTATTGTTGATAAAATTGAATATATAACTGATGCTCCAAATAATGATGAAGTAGGAGTTGATTTACATTCAGGAAAAAACAGAGTTGTAAGACGTATTTTTGAACATTTAGGATATACTGTTCAAAAATTAGATAGAGTTGTATTTGCAGGACTAAATAAGAAGAATTTACCACGAGGTTATTCTAGATTTCTTTCAAAAGTAGAAATAGCAGCCTTGAAAATGATCCCCAAATAAATTATAAATTTTTTTATAGAACTTTTTAGCAACTATATAATTGTCTATTTTTAAAATATGCAAATAGATTATTGTAGATATAAATTTTAATATTATTTTTGAACTTGTTTTTTTATAAAAAATTGTTTAGTTATATAAAATAATGGCAAGAAAAAAATATACGCAAGTAAAGCAGCAAGTTACTAAAGATTCTATTGAAAACATAGAAGATAAACCTGTAAAGAAAAATAATAATATTGTTTTTAAATATAAATTACTAACAATATTTTGTTTTTCTTTTCTATTATACTCAAATACTTTGTTTTTTGATTATACACTTGATGACCAATTGATGATTTATAATAATAAATTCACCAAGATGGGTATTTCTGGCATAAAAAAGATACTTAGTACTGATTCTTTTGTTGGATTTTTTGGAGAACAAAAAGAACTAGTTGCAGGAGGGCGTTATCGTCCTTTATCACATATAATGTTTGCTGTTGAATGGCAAATTTTTGGCAAGAATCCTTTTATAGGGCATTTAATTAATGTTTTGCTATATTCTTTATTATGTGTTTTGTTGTTTTATGTACTAGAGGATTTGTTTGCAAAATATAAAGGGAAATCATCATGGTATTTATCAATTCCTTTTATAATAACGATGCTGTTTGCAGCTCATCCATTACACACAGAGGTTGTCGCAAATATTAAAGGGCGAGATGAGATATTGAGTTTGTTAGGTAGTTTGGGTACATTATTTTTATTAATAAAATATTCAAATACGAAAAACTTTATTTATCTAATATCAAGTTCTATAGTTTATTTTCTCGGCTTAATGTCAAAAGAAAACTCTATTACATTTTTATTAGTTATCCCTCTTGCATTCTATTATTTTAAAGACATGAAGATAAAGGATACTTTATTTCTTACATTGCCATTAATTGTTCCAGTTATTTTATTTCTTTACATTAGATATACTGCTTTAGGTTTTTTTATGAGTGGAAAACAAATAACAGAATTATTAAATAACCCATTTATAGACCCAACCAAAATCCCAGCAGCAGAATATTCTACAGGAATGAAATATGCAACAATTGTTTACACTATGGCTTTATATTTCAAGCTTTTAATATTTCCTCACCCTTTAACTCATGACTATTACCCTTTTCAAATTCCTATAATAGAATTTACTGATTATAGAGCAATCATAAGTATCCTTATTTACTTATTTCTAATATTCTGGGCAATTAGAGGCTTCTTTAAAAAAGATATAATATCTTGGGCTATAATCTTGTATTTAGCAACTTTTTCTATAGCATCAAATCTTGTATTTCCAATTGGAACATTTATGAACGAACGTTTTATGTTTGCATCATTGTTAGGATATTGCATTGTTTTTGTTATTTTAATAACCAATTATTTAAAAAAGAAAATTACTAACCAAGATAATCTCAATAAAGCATTCATTATAGTATTTGGAACAGTATTAACTTTGTACTCTATTAAGACTTTTACGCGAAACTTTGTTTGGTATGATGATTTTACATTGTTTACTACGGATGTAAACACGTCAACCAACAGTACTAAAGTCAATGTATCAGCAGGAGGTATGTATCTTGAAAGAGCAAAAATAACAAAAGATTCATTGGAAAAGAAGCAAATGTTAGACAAATCAATTGGATATTTAACAAAAGCGGCAGGATTATATTCAAAGAATGACGTAGTTTGGTTATTACTTGGAAATGTTTATATTGAATTAAAAGATTATCCAATGTCTGCTTATTATCTAACAAATAGCTTAAAAGTAAATAATTCATATAAAGATGCTTTACACAATATGCTTTATGTTGCACAGGTAACAAATAAAGAAAAGCAATATGATATATCAAAAGAGGCTTACAAAACACTTATACACTATCAACCCAATAATTATGAGCATATCATAGACCTTGCTATGGTTTATGAAAATGCAAAGCAAATAGATTCTGCTTTATATTTCCTTAATATGACTATTGCTAAAGATAGTTTAAACTATCATGCTTATAGTAAAATAGGAGAATTATATGGTAAGTATTATGGACAATTAACCACAGCTATAGCTTATTTAAATAAAGCATATTCAATAAAACCGGATGATTCTTCTATTAATGAAAACTTAGGAGTGGCTTATGGTATTTCCCGAAATTTTGACTTGTCAATAAAGCATTTACAAGAAGCGATAAAATTAAACCCAAATAATCCACAAACATATATTAATATGGCTGGTTCTTATAACAATATGGGAAGAAAAGATTTAGCTCAGGAATGCATGATAAAAGCACAAAACATTCAGAAAAAAGGGTCTTAGCAAAGAATGTGAAATTAATCTTAAAATTGCAATCTTATAAAATTATTAATTATTCAATAAAAAGTAATAAACTTAAAAGTAAGTTTGTTACTTTTGCAAAAATAACACGAAGTGTTTAACTTAGTTTTATAAAAAAATGCATAATTAGGTTTGTTAAAATGAAAAACAAGTACATTGATTTAATCTCTCAAACATTTTATTTTCCACAAGAAGAATTTAAGGTTATAGATAATGAATTATATTTTAATGATATCTGTTTAATGGATATTATTAAACAATATGGCACGCCATTAAAGTTGTCGTATTTGCCAAAAATTAGTGCACAAATACAGAAAGCAAAAAGACTTTTTAATGTTGCTATAGCAAAAGCAGACTATGATGGAGATTATCATTATTGTTATTGCACAAAGAGTTCACACTTTTCCTTTGTTTTAGAAGAAGCGTTAAAAAATGATATTCATATAGAAACTTCTTCTGCATTTGATATTCCAATAGTAGAATTGTTATATGAAAACAAATTAATAAGCAAAGACACATACATTATTTGCAATGGGTTTAAAAAGCCTTTATATATGCATAATATCAGCGAGCTTATAAATAAAGGGTTTCATAATACTATTCCCATTTTAGACAATAAATTTGAACTAGAGGAGTACGACAAATTAATAAACACTAAATGCAAAATAGGTATTCGAATTGCAGCAGAGGAAGAACCTATGTTTGAGTTTTATACTTCTAGGTTGGGGATAAGATATAACGACATTATATCTTATTTTAATGAAAAGATAAAACCTAATCCTAAGTTTGATTTAAAAATGTTACATTTTTTTATCAATACAGGAATTAAAGATACTGCATATTATTGGAATGAATTATCCAAATGTATAAACGTTTATGTTGAACTAAAGAAAATTTGTCCTGAGCTTGACTCTATAAACATAGGTGGAGGGTTTCCAATAAAAAACTCATTAGCATTTGATTATGATTATGAATACATGGCAGAAGAAATAGTTGCACAAATAAAGAATATATGTAATCAAAATAATGTTGCAGAACCAGATATATTTACGGAATTTGGTTCTTTTACTGTAGGAGAAAGTGGAGCTACTTTGTTTTCTGTTTTGGGACAAAAGCAACAAAATGACCGAGAGTTATGGAATATGGTTGATGGTTCTTTTATGACTTCTCTTCCTGATATTTGGGCAATCAATCAAAGATTTGTTTTGCTATCTGTTAATAATTGGGACATGGAATATCAAAGAGTTTTTATTGGAGGATTAACTTGTGATAGTCATGATTATTATAATGCAGAAGCACATGCGAATGCTATATTCCTACCAAAATTTGATAATGACATACCTCTTTATGTCGGATTTTTCCACACGGGAGCTTATCAAGAGGCTTTAGGTGGGTATGGAGGTATACAACATTGTTTGCAACCAGCTCCAAAACACATTACTATAGACAGAGATGCTAATGGAGAAATAGTAACACGACTGTTTGGAAAGGAACAGAGTTATAAATCAATGTTAAAAGTGTTAGGATTTTAAGAAAAGTAAAGTGTATGAAGAGAAGTTAAACTTATCTTTTATTTAATTAAATATTAAGTTAATGAGAAATTCTTTCAAAATCTTATTTTTTCTAAAATCTATATTTGTATCTATATTAATCATATATTTAATAAAAACTTTTGTTTATGCTACTTTTTATGTATCTGATGATTTTATGGAGGATACAATATTTAACGGGGATCTTTTATTAATAAATAGAAATATTCACAATCTCAATAACAATGATGTTATTACTTATTTGTATCCATTAGATACCGGATATACTAATAAACAACGCCCAAAGCTATTAGGTCGCTGTATCGGAATACCTGGAGATAAATTAAGTATATCTAAATCAAAAATATTAGTAAATGACAAAGTACTTCCTGATAATGAAACAAAAAAATATAACTATAAAATAATTACAAATAAACCATACATTAATTATTTTATTTTTCAGAATTTGAACATTAATTCTTTAAAACAAGTTAACGAAAATGAATACATAATAGCAACTAATGTAAAAACACTAGACTATTTAACAAAATTTGATTTTATAACAGAAGCAACTTTGGATTGTACCGATAAAGGAATTTATGATGAAATGATTTTTCCTTCAAGCCCTTTTATCCATAATAATATTGACAATTTAAATCTATTACAGATTCCCAAAATTGGAGACACTATTCAATTGACTAGATTCAATATTCCTCTGTTTTATCAAATTATTACTTTCTACGAAAAGAATAGCTTTAAAATAATAAGAAAGAAAATACACATAAATGGTCGTAAAACAAACTTTTATGTATTCAGAAACAATTATTACTATATTATTGCAGACAATTGGCATAATTCATTTGACTCCAGATACTTTGGATTGGTACCTGAAAAATACATACAAGGCAAAGTTTCTATGGTTATCGCTTCTGTAGATAAACACACAAAATGGTATAACGCAATAAGATTTAATCGTTTTTTTAAACCTATAAAATGAAGTTATATTTTCTAAAAGCTTTATTTTTATTAAAAAATTATTAGTTATTAAAAACCATTTTTTGGACTTCTACGCCATCAATTTTTAATAATTCATTTTCCAGCTTCATTTGTTCATTTAAATCACCAGTTAATTCTATAATTATTAGGCCAGTTGGGCTGCAAGTATTGTCTGAAGCTTCATGCAATCCTAGTCTTGTTTTTATAGAGCATCCATATTTTGTTAATAAATCTTGGATAGGTATAGCATTTTTAACTCTGTTTGATATGCATATACCTAAAATTCTAGTTTCATTCATTTTTTTTATATTTTTATAAATTATTAAATTCCATTTCTTTTATTTCTAAACCACCTATTTTTTTTAATTCATTTAGTAAATTATCCCATTCAGCCTCATCTCCCTTTAATTTTAGTATAATAAACCCTTTACGACTACAAACATTTGTACTTACTTCATGGAAACCTAATCTAGTAGATATTAAGTGAGAATATTTTGTTAGAATTGTTTGGGTTAATCCTGCTTCTTTTATTCTATCAAAAACTGATAAGCCTATAATTTTTATTTTTTTCATAATTTTTGTTTTTCAAAATTGCATTGTACAAAAGTACTTAAATTTTCATGAAGATTACAAATTATATTCATTTTTTAATTCATCATGATCTGCCTGAAATCTAAATCCTAGACGTTTACCTGTTTTTATTTTCATGTAATTGTTATTATCGAAAACTTCTTGAACTGAAAGTTGTTTTACATCGTCATAAAAAGGTGTTAGTAAGTCAAAGTCAATTGAATACATAACTGCAGAATTAATAATTTGAGTTATAGATTCTGCGTCAATATTTTTGGATGTAAAATTGTTAAATAAGATTCCCATTTGTCGTTTGCCTTCAACATAGAAATGCTTTTCTTTATTTATAAATATACGAGCTACTAAATATCCAACATCAGTTGCTCTGTTATATTTGAATGAGTCTGACAAAAAATTATAAACATTTATAATACCGCAATAAGAACGAGCTATATCTTCTTTTATATATTGAGTTTTCATTATTTCATGATCTCTAGGAAATTCAAATATATTAGAATGCATTATAAAAATTAACACATCTCCTGCAAATGTTAGATGTACCTCAAATTCTCCCTTTTCTGTGTATTCAATTTTTATATTTTTAGCTTTAGACATTGTTGAAGCAAGCATTTTAGATGTGTTTTTAATTATTTCTTTGAATACATTAAATGACTCAAACGTATTACTATAAACGACTTGCTTCATTATAGATTTTTGTTTTAGCTTGTTTGTAAGAAGCTCTACAGATTCTGCATCTGGATATTTTATATTATCAGTCATAAATCAAAATATTTTTTGCTATTTTGCATAAAAGTACAACTTATTTTTATTGGGAATCTTTTTTTTGTAAAAATTATATATTTCAAATTATGTATATTTCAGCTATAAGCTCTGTTTCTCCTCTAGGTAATGATGTTAGTGATATTGTAAAAAACTATAATTCCTCTAAATCGTTATTATCAAAAATTGATTTTAATGGTGATGAAATTTATGCAGGATGTATTCCTGAAAATATAATTAAAGATATAGACAATTTTATTTGTGATTATAATTATTTAAAAAACAGGGATAAAATTGTTAAATATGCATTGTTTGTTACGAGGGAAATTATAGATTTTGCAAAAGATAAATCTAAGACTGGGGTCGCTTTTGGGTCTTCGCGTGGTTCAACCGAAACGTTTGAGAGAACGTATGATGAATTTGCAAAAACAGGATATAAAAAAGTTGAATTATTAACTTCTCCTCTAACAACTTTAGGTAATCTATCAAGTGAAATAGCTTCTTTTTATGATACAAAAGGGGGTGATATTTCCAATTCAATGACATGTTCTACAGGATTACAAGCTCTAATAAATGGTATGGCATGGTTAAAAGCAGGATTTTGTGAGCAATTTATTGTTGGAGCATCAGAAGCACCCCTAACTAATTTCACTTTTGCTCAAACAAAAGCTTTGAAAATATACAATAACATAGAATCCGAATTTCCTTGTCGTCCTTTTATGAAGGGTAATGATAAAACATCTTTTATATTGGGTGAAGCAGCAGTTGCTCTTATTTTAAGTAAAGAAGCAGATGCTAATACTTTAGGCAAAATAGAATCATTTGGATTTGGTTATGAAAATCCACCTTCATTAACAGGAATTAGTGAAGATGGTGATTGTTTTGCAGAATCAATGCAAAATGCGATTAGTAAATTACCTCCTAATGAAAATATAGATTTAATATTAATGCATGCCCCAGGCACATTAAAAGGAGACAAAGCAGAATTAACAGCAATAAATAAAATTTTTACCAATAAAGAATATATACCTCAAATATATTCAAATAAATGGTTGATAGGGCATACTTATGCAGCCTCAGGCTTGTTAAATTTACAATTAGCATTATTAATACTAAACCATGGGTTAAAAGTTGATTTTCCATATCCTATTGATATTGAAAATAAAAAATCAGATATAATAAAAAGAATAATGATAAATGCTACCGGTTTTGGTGGTAATGCAATCAGTATTATTGTGAACAAATAACTATGGTTTACTGAATCATATTCAATATAGATATTATTTGTTTAGCTTCTTTTACGTCATGTACTCTAATAATTTTAGCAGATTTAAGCAAGCTTATTGTATTTAAAATAGTTGTTCCATTTAATGATTCGGATGGACTTTGATTGAATAGTTTGTATATCATAGATTTTCTGGATATTGCAACTAATATTGGTTTATTAAGTACTTTGAAGTATTCTAAGTTTTTTATTAATTGATAGTTATGCTCTAGAGTTTTTCCAAATCCGAATCCAGGATCAATGATAATGTCATTAACTCCTTTTAGATGTAGTTTGTTTATTTTTTCTGATAGGAAATAAATTACGTCATTAACAATGTTGTTATATTTAGGATTTGTTTGCATAGTTTTTGGTTTTCCTTGTGTATGCATTAATATGTAAGGAGCATTGTGTTTTGTTATTATGTCTATTAATCTTTCATCAAATTGACTTCCAGATATATCGTTTATAATGTCAGCTCCTTCACTTAAAGCTATATCTGCTACTTCAGCTCTGTAAGTGTCAATAGATATTAGAGTTTTAGGAAATTCTTTTTTTAAAATGATTAACAGATTTTTGATTTTTGTTTTTTCTGTTGTTAAGTCAATTTCTGTTGCCCCAGGTCTTGTTGACATTGCTCCTAAATCAATTATATCAGCCCCTTCATTAATTAATTTTTCAGTATGTTTTACTGCGTGTTTAATATTTTTTAATAATCCACCATCATAGAATGAATCGTCAGTATAATTAACTATACCCATTATTAACGGATTATTTATATCAATTAAGTTCCCATTACAATTAATTGATTTGTTTGAATAAAAAATTGTATTTTGCACCCTCAAAATTTTTATACAAATTTAATTGAATAATGGGACATACTGATAAAGAATTTGATATTATTTTAAAAAAGTGCTTTGTTGTTTTTGAAAGCAAGCTAAATGATTATGGAGCTTCATGGAGAATTTTGCGTCCTATATCTATTACGGATCAGATATTTATAAAGGCTCAAAGAATAAGAAGCATTGAAGACAAGAAGGTGCAAAAAGTAGGGGATGATATTATATCAGAATATATAGGGATTATAAATTATTGTATAATAGCTCTTATTCAATTGGAGTTATCAAAAGATATTTCATTAAATCAGGAAAATAAATTTATAATTGAGTTATATAATAAATATTTTTTGGAGGCCAAAGAATTAATGTTTAATAAAAATCATGATTATGATGAGGCTTGGCGAAGCATGCGTGTATCTTCATTTACGGATATTATATTGATGCGAATATTGCGAATAAAACAAATAGAAGATAATGATGGGAAAACGTTTGTTTCAGAGGGAATAGATTCAAATTATTTAGACATGATTAATTATTCTGTTTTTGCTTTAATAAAACTCACAATTTAATTTATTTTTACTTTTTTATTTAATGCGAGATCTTACTGTAGGAAAAGAAAGTAAAGTTATAATTCAATTTACATTGCCTATGTTGTTGGGTAATGTATTTCAGCAATTTTTAAATATTATAGATAGCATAATAGTTGGAAGATTTATAGGCAAAGAAGCTTTGGCTGCAGTTGGAGCTTCATTTCCAATAATTTTCACATTAATATCGCTTGTAATAGGTTTCTCAATAGGAGCTACAATAATAATAGCTCAGTATTTTGGGGCAAAGGAGTATGATAACGTAAAAAAATCAATAGATACATTATTTATAGTTTTGTTTTTTGCTTCAATTATAATTAGTACAATAGGTCTTTATGCTTCAGAATATGTTTTTAGGTTTATGAGTTTGCCTGATGATATAATTCCTTTGGCAAAAACATATTTAAATACTTATCTTTATGGTTTCATTTTTTTCTTTGGATTTAATGGAATCAGTGCTATATTGAGAGGATTAGGTGATTCTAAAACTCCTCTTTATTTTATGATAATAGTAACTATTTTGAATATTGTGCTTGAAGTGTTTTTTATTGTAGTTCTTCATTCAGGAATAGCAGGAGCAGCTTGGGCAGAAATAATAAGTCAGGGTGCTGTTTTTATAGCAGGAGTATTTTATTTAAATAAGAAGAGCAATATAATAAAACTTTCTTTTTCAAAAATATCTTTTGAAAAAGAGATGTTTTTGAAAAGTTTAAAAATAGGTTTACCTACGGGTTTGCAACAGACTTTTGTGGCATTAGGGATGATTGCTCTTTTTGGAATAGTTAATCATTTTGGAACAGATACTATTGCTGCATATTCTATAG
>MEOD01000095.1:0-45534 GCA_001768555.1 Bacteroidetes bacterium GWF2_29_10 | reverse complement strand
CACTACCTGCAATGAATTTTGCTACAGCTTTATCTACTTTTGTAGGTCAGAATATTGGTGCAGGTAAAATTGAAAGAGTTAGAAATGGTCTTATTGCTACTTTGAAAATTACTTCAATATTTTCAATTGCAGTGACTTTGATTGTTGTCCTTTTTGGAACCCAATTAATGTCAATGTTTACAACAGATCGCAATGTCATAGAAATAGGTCATCATTATTTAGTTATAGTTTGTTCTTTTTATGTTGTATTTTCCACTATGTTTGCGCTTAATGCTGTTATGCGTGGAGCAGGAGACACTTTAATTCCAATGTTTATTACATTATTTTCTTTGTGGTTGATTAGAATTCCTATTGCATATATATTGTCTGATTTTATGGGGCCTGCTGGTATTTGGTGGTCAATACCAATAGGCTGGTTTGCAGGTATGACATTTTCATGGATATATTATAAAATGCATAGATGGAAAACAAAATCTGTTGTAAAAAGATTATAATTTTATCTGACACCTCGTCCTCCTAATCCCAGTGCTCTTCCATTAGGATTATATACATTGGCGCCCGTATATACTGCTGCAGAAACGCTACTTGCTGTTCCGGGCGTTGTCCATACTGCAGTTGTTAATGTAGCAAAACGTCTATCAGAGACAGATGTGTAATCTGTAGTTAAATGCCAAGCTCCTCCACGTACTATAGTGTTTTTGTCTAAAGGATCTGTTCCTGATGGCCATAATGGTTCATTATGTGTACCTGCAATAGTTCCGTTTCCCCAAGATTTTTCAAATGTAGATGTTTCAGTTGCAATTACGCACCATTCGAATACGTTTCCAGTCATTTCCATAACGCCGTAATAGGTTGCACCTGATTGTTCTCTATTAGTTACAGATGGTGTAGCAAAAATTCCTACACGTACAGGTCCATTACTAGCATCTCCTCCAGTGAATGTAATGTTGTTAAATATGCAATTTCCTGTATTTAATATTTCTGTACCATCTTCTGTATTATTAAAATTATTTCCAGCTATTCTATAAGTGTTACCCCATGCGTATTCTCCAGGGAAGTATCCCATTGTTCCTCTGCATGCTTTTTCATATTGTATTTCTGACATTGGAGCTAAAGCTGCCCAGTCTAGATATGCAGTAATGTCAGCCCAGCTAATAAAATTTTGAGCACGATATGGTCTGTCAGAGAAATGTATGTATGGATATGTTCCTGTGTTATTTAATCTATTTCTATTAGAGTTAAAGTTACCAAGAAAGCGAGTAGGGTAGTAAGCATCAGAAATAGAATTTAGGAAATCAGCATATTGTTGTTGAGTAATTTCGTATTTCATAATGAAAAAAGCATCATATCCTTTTGGAAAAGATGCAGGTATGTTTATTTGAGCAACACTATTATAAACAGATACAATATTTTCACTTGATATTAAAATTGGCGTGTTGTCAGCAGCACTTGTTCTGAATTGATTATTTGTAGTATTTCCATCACCAAGAAAGAAATTACCAGAAGGAATAAATACCATTTCTATAGCGAAAATTCGAAGATCGAGTGTTCCTGCTACAGGTAAATTTGTAATTTTTAAAGTAATAGTGTCAGCAATAGGATTTGCAAAATATCCAGTGTTTTTTCTTTTAAGCATAGCCCCTGTGTTATTTGGAGCGGCGTCTATTGCATTAAATGTTCCTGTAGCATTAACAAATTGAAGTCTAGTTGTGCCTCCAGGAGATAGATTATGATCAGCTACGTTAGTACTAATTGTTCCATGAGTAAATTGGTCTGAAGTAGGGGCAGAACAATCTCTAAATTTAACAAATGTCCATACTGCATCATAATTGCTAGGTTCGCCTGTGTTAAAATACCATGAGTTATTCCATTGTATTTTATAGCTAACATTTCCAGCTACTAAATCATAAGAAATATCCGATATAGTTAATCCATTAGCAAATATATTTGCTAAAAATATAATTTTTATTATTATAATTAAAAATAATCTTTTCATTACTTCAATGTTTTAATTATTAAATTATCTAACTCCACGTCCACCAAAATAGCTAGTTCGAGCAGTTGTTGCTGCAGTAGCATAAATTGTAATTACTCCATTTGCACCCCAGTTTGCTGCTGTTCCCCATGTTATTGCATTAGCAAATCTTCTATTTGATACTTGACACATTTCAGGTATTGCGGCACTTGCCCAAGAGCCACCTCTAACAATAACACCTACAGTAGCAGATGGAGTAACAGAAGGCCATGTTGTTCGTTGGTGATTTCCATTTGCATCTAAACTTCCACGTCCCCATTCTCTTGTGAAATTAAGTCCAAGGTCCTGACATTTTACAGCCCATTCCCAGACGTTTCCAGTCATTTCCATTACGCCATAATATGTTGCTCCAGATACTAGCCGAGTGGATGTTGAAGTGTTAGCAAATATACCTACTCTAACTGGGCCACGTTTTGTTGTTGTTGCCGTTCCAGATAGTCCATCTCCACTAGTAAAATCAGCTATCCAATAATTACAATTGTAGGCTCCAGGAACATATTCGGTTCCATCTTCTGCACCAGCTATTCCTGTGGCAGGGATTCCATTAGGTGTAGCTGCAGTAGCTCCCCAAGAATATTCATTAACTACATGAAGCGTTGTGCCTCTACAAGTTTTTTCGTATTCCATTTCGGACATTGGTCTAAGGCAAGCCCATTCTAGGAATGCTGTAATATCAGCCCAACTAAGAAAGTTTTGAGCTCTGTGAGGACGAGTAGTTGTGTATAAGTCTGGAAAAGTTCCAGGACCTTTTAGTAGATTTCTGTAAGAGTTGTAATTAGCGGGATATCTATTTACAGAGGCAACACCAGTCAGTGTGTTTAGAAATTCCGCATATAATCCTTCTGTTATTTCATATTTCATAATATAAAAAGATTGATAACCTTTAGGATATGCAGCAGGAATATTTATAGCAACATCGGATGCAACCGCAATAGCATTTTCGTTAGAAATAGTAACGTAAGTATTAACAGCAGTTGTTTGCCTAATTTTAAGTTTTGTTGCTGCATAAGCTTCGCCATCTCCCATATAGAATTGAGCAGTTGGTATGTAAACCATTTCAATGCCATAAACTCTTGTATCTAAATTAGCTCCAACACCTGGTAAGTTGGTTAATTTCAATTGTATAGAATCAGAAGATTCATTTGGATAATATCCGTCAGTACTTCTTCTAAGTAATACTCCTGTATTTTCTGGAGCTGCTTCAATGGCATCAATAGTTCCGTCAGTTCTTATCATTTGTAATCCTGCTCCAACATAGTGATCAGAAAAAGTTGTACTGATTAATCCGTGAGTAAAGTTTGTTGATATGGTGGAGGAACAGTCTCTAAACTTAACAAATACCCATACGGCATCCCAATTATCGGGTACTCCAGCAGGAGTGCGCCAACTATTTTGCCATTTAATATCGAAACGAACAATACTATTTGTTAAATCAACAGCAACATTGCTTATTGTTAAACCATTTCCTAATACAAATTTTGTTAAAAATATCAGGATTATAAAAATAAAGAATTTTTTTATCATATTTATTTGTATTTTAATAACTATTTAATTTTTACAAATTTTGAAAAATAATATTTGTCTTTTGTTTTTACTATTATAATATATAATCCTTCTCCATACTCATTTAAGTTATATTTGATTTGGTTACGTCCAGCTTCTAAATTTAAATTTTCCTTAAGGAATAATTGTCCATACATATTTACAATTTGAATGCTTCCATATTGTTTGTAAGAATTGTCAATAATTACATTAATTTCATCTTTTGCAGGGTTTGGATATGTCCATATATTTATATTTTCATTTTTTGCAATATTAGTGTCAATATTAACAACAACCCAACTGGAGAAAGAGAATTTACCATCAAAGTCTGTTTGTTTTATTCTATAATATGAAATTCCTAAGTATGGATTTTCATCAATGTGCATGTAGTCTTTTCTACCCCAAGAATCGCCATTTCCATTTATTTTAGCAATATCCTCTGTTTCCATTAGGTTTTTACTTCTTTGCAATGTGAAATAGTCATTATTTATTTCATTCAAAGTTGTCCAGTAACAGTTAACATTCCAATCATTTTTGGAAAGTAGTGCCATTGCTTTAAAACTGAGTAATTCTATACCGAGAGGAATTATTAACACTGTGTCAGCTTTATTGCAAGTTTGGTATAAACTGGTTATATATTTAAATCCAGAAGAATAACCTCCTGTAAATATTTCTGCGGGCATAGGGTCAGAGAAGCATGTTTGAGCGATGTGATTATGTCCATCATAAGCGCCACCAGCAAATATATTTCCAGTAAAGCATAAGTTGTTATAGTTAATATACCCAGAATTAATACCTCCCATAAAAATGGCTGTTTGGTTATCATAAGAACATAATTTATATAAACTAGCTTTTCCATCATAAGCTCCACCTGTAAAAATATTTGCTTGATAGCAATTGTTGATAATTTGATTATAACCAGATTTTATGCCACCTTTGAAAACATTGAGCATGTTACTATTGGAACATAAGCTATATAAGCTAGCTTTTCCATCATAAGCTCCTCCCGTAAAAATATTAGCTTGAATACAATTTTGAATTATTTGGTTGTATCCAGAATTAATTCCACCTATATAAATTTCATTATTTTCATAAGAATTACACAAGCTATATAAGCTAGCTTTTCCATCATAAGCACCACCTGCAAATATATTATCATAAGTGCAAGCATAATTACTATAAAAAAAACCAGAGTTAACACCACCTATGTAAATTTCATTATTTTTAGAGGTGTTACATAGGCTATAAACTTTGGAGTATCCATTATTTTTGCCCCCAGCAAATATGTTGTTATATGGACATGAGTAATTTACAAAATAGTATCCAGAGTTTATGCCTCCTTTGTAAATATCTGTTATTATATTTATATTACATGTAGAATATATTGAAGAGTTGCCAGAATAGGCGCCACCAGCAAATATATTATCATATTGACAAGCTTCTTTAGAGATTGCGTAGCCACTAAAATCACCACCAGCAAAAGGACTATTTATATTGCATATATCAAATTTTCCTGCGTTCCCAGATAATATACCACCAATAAAAACATTATTGGTTTCGTAGCACTTTTGCATTATATCGTAAAATCCAGAGTTTATACCTCCATAATAAACAGATGTTAAACCAGAATAAGAACATAATTCACTCAAATACCATACGCTTTTTGCATTTCCGCCTGCAAAAATATTATTTGTAGGGCATAATTGTATTATTTGTTCGTATCCAGCATTTATACCACCTTTAAATATAGCTGTTAAGTTAGAATTAGAGCAATAAGAATAAATTTTATTATCCCCTGCATTTTTTCCACCTGCAAAAATATTATCTGTAGGACAATTTTGCATTATTTGTTCGTATCCACTTTTTACGCCACCTTTAAATATAGCTGTTAAGTTAGAATTAGAGCAATAAGAATAAATTTTATTATCCCCTGCATTTTTTCCACCTGCAAAAATATTATCAGCAGTGCAATTTTGGATTATTTGGTCATACCCAGAGCGAACTCCTCCTAAATAAATCTCGTTTAGATTAGAATTACTACAAGAAGAATAAATTTTATTATCTCCTGCATTTTTACCCCCAACGTATATATTATCATATTCACAAAGTTGTTTTTCTAATTCAAACCCAGAATTAATACCTCCAAGAAATATTCCTGTTAGTGCACTATTTGAACAGTTCTCTGAAATTTTACTCCACCCTGCATTTTTACCTCCTACATATATGTTACTCCATTGACACTTATCACTTAAATTGAAAAAACCTGAATTAGATCCTCCTTTAAATATTGTTATTAGACTTGAAGAAGAACATTCAGAAAATTGACTCCAATCAGTTGAATAATCTCTGCCTCCATAATATATATAACTAATAGAACAACTTCGTTTTTTTGACCAGAATCCACTATTTTTTCCTCCTGAATATATATTTGTTAGACTTATTGTGTTGCAGTTTTCAAATTGACTCCAGTTTCCAGAAAACTCACCACCTGCAAATATATTTTCACTATTACATTCTGTTTGTTTTCCTAAACTACTACCACTTAAACTTCCTCCAGCAAAAGGACTGTTTGACAAGCAAACAGCAAATAAATAATTAGACCCTGATTTGTCATTACCTCTAAAAACATTATTAATGTTTAAGCAATTATAATTATAAATGTCAAAACCTCCATTATTTCCACCATAAAAAATGGTTGTAATATTACTTGATGAACAGTTTCTTGATGCAAAAAAATTCCCACCTGCAGATGTTCCACCTTTAAATTGGCTCATTGCATTATAATGTAAAACTATTAGAAAAATAACTAATACATTATATTTTACATAAGAATTTTCCCATATTTTCATCCGTAGTTATTTAAAATTAAAATCGGATGCTAAATGTTATTATCTAACACCTCGCCCACCAATATGAGGATTACGCCCATTAGGTTTGTAAGTATTAACATTGGTATGAGGAGGGTTTGTTGTAGCAATATACACGTTATTAGCTCCGGTTATTACATCATAGTTCCAGTTAGTGCTAGTTAATAGAGCAAAATTTCGACTAGATATAGGAACGAATAAAGGGTATGTAACACTATACCAATGTCCACCTCTAACCATTGTCCTGCAATCAGTAACAGATGTTGGAGAAGGCCAACCTGTTACGTCTGCATTACCTGTATTATCTAATATACCATCACCCCATAATTGACGTGTAAATGCTGTTGGATTTGGAGCAGGGGCTACGCTTGTTGCAGGTATTGCCATAACGCACCATTCAAGTACATTTCCTGTCATTTCCATTACTCCATAGTAAGTAGCTCCTGTAGCCTCACGAGTGGTTGTTGCTGCTGTTGCAAAAATACCAGCTCTCATAGGTCCTTGACTAGCATCTCCACCAGTTATTACAACACTTTGGTTATATACACAATTACCTACACCTGTAATTTCTGTACCGTCCTCATTTTCTTGATTTATTTGATCTGCTTTGGTAATAAATGTATTACCCCATGCGTATTCTCCTGTAAAGTATGCTTGAGGTCCTCTACATGCTTTCTCGTATTGCAACTCAGACATTGGATTTAATGCAGCCCAATCAAGAAAAGCGGATATGTCTGCCCAACTTAAATAATTTTGAGCTCTATATGGGCGACTTGAATAGAAGAAATTGGGATATGTACCTCCGCTCGTTAGCCTATTTCTGTACAATCCACTATTTGCTGCATCATATCTAATATTCCAAAAAGCAGAAGAAGTTGTATTTAAAAAGTCAGCATATTGTTGTTGTGTTATTTCATATTTCATTATATGAAAAGCGTTATGACCTTTAGGAAATTCAGCAGGAATATTTGTATTATTAAAGAAGTAACTAGAATTTGTAACAACTGTTCCAGTGTAAACTTGAACAGCTCCTTCTCCAGTTATTAATATTGGAGATGAGTTGACATTAGATGTTTTAAATTGAGCATCATTGTCTCCGACGGTTCCATCTCCGAGATAGTAATCTCCGCTAGGAATATATACCATTTCAATGCCAAATACTCTTATGTCAAGATTCCCTACAGCAGGAAGGTTTGTAACTTTAAGTATTATATTTGTTGCAACTGCTGCAGGATATATACCAACAGCATTACGTCGAAGCATTATTCCTGTATTATTTGGAGCCACATCAACTCCAGCAGTTCCATCGGCTTTTACTGCTTCTAAAGTTCCTAGAGTATGATCGGTAATAGTTGTGCTTATTAAACCATGAGAAAATTGCACCCCTGTTTGCTCTGCACAATCTCTGAATTTTACAAAAACCCATACAGCATCATAATTTTTAGGTTCCCCAGAGACTCTCCAGCTATTATTCCACTGAACATTGCAAGATATTAAACCTGCACCTTGATTAACTGAAATATTTGACAATGTTAATCCATTTCCAAAAGAAAATGAATATCCAAATATTAATATTATTGTTGAAATTAAAAACTTTTTCATAGTAATATTGTTTATTTAATATTTAATTTATTATTACAAGTTATCTAACACCTCTACCACCAAAATATCTAGCTCTATATGTGTTATAGTTTGCTGCTATGTTTTCATAGAATGTAGCGCTAGGACTCCATGTTGTAGAACCATTCCAGTTGCCAAGTAAAGAGAAACGTCTGTTTGAAACTTGCAAACAAATAGCTGCAGCTCCATAAGTTGCCCACGAGCCTCCTCGAACAATAATGTTCCCTATAGCTGTAGGCCAAGTAGCAACATCTGAAGCTCCTGTAGCATCTAAAACTCCATTCCCCAGTGTTCTATCAAAAGTAGAACCTGTTGCTGCTTTTTGACACCATTCCCATACATTTCCAGATAATTCCATAACTCCATAATAAGAAGCTCCAGTAGTAGATCTTGTAGTATTAGCAGGATTTCCAGCGAACATTCCTGAACGAACAGGACCGTAAACATACGTGTATAATGGAGCATTAGTTCCCATTAAACCATCCCCAGAAGTAAAAGCTGCAACATAAGCATGAACGTTTCCCGTAGTTGCATATTCCGTTCCATCTTCAGCTCCACTAATACCTGCTGCAGGTATTCCTGTCCAAGTAGAATTTCCCCAAGCACATTCGCTTAAAACAGGAGCTAATGGTCCTCTACAGGATTTTTCAAACTCTAATTCGGACATTGGTCTTAAACAAGACCAATCTAAATAAGCAGCGACATCATCCCAAGATAAGTAATTTTGAGCTCTATGAGGTCTATCACTAGAGAAACTAGTAGGGTATGTTCCTGGTCCTTTTAGTCTATTCCTAAAATAATTAGTGTAAGCAGAACTATATCTATTGTTTGCAGCTGCACCTGCTAGAGTATTAAGAAATTCAGCATATTGAAATTGGGTAATTTCATATTTCATTGTGTGAAAAGCATCATGGCCTTTAGGAAAAGATGCAGGCACGGTTATATTAGCTCCATCATATATTACTTTAGCTGATTCATCTGTAATTAGAACAAAACTAGGATCTGTTGCACTAACTTGAAATTTGTAATCAGCTACTACAGCTGGGTTTGTTCCATCTCCAGCAGCAAAATCTCCTTGAGGAATATAAACCATTTCTATGCCATATACTCTAACATCAAGGTCTCCATCAACAGCGGGGAATAAATTTGTTACATTAAGAGCTACTGTTGCTGCAGAAGAAGTTGGATATAAGCCTACAGCACTTCTTCGAAGCATAATTCCGAGGTTATTAGGAGCCGCGTCAATTCCAGTTGCAGAACCGTCAGATTTTACCGCTTGTAGGTCTGCAGGTATTGTGTGGTCTCCAATAGTAGTAGAAATAGTACCATGAGTAAAGTCTACAGTAACAGGATCAGAGCATTTACGGAATTTAACAAATATCCATACCGCATCCCAATTATAAGGAGTTCCAGGTCCAGAAACCCTCCAACTATTATCCCATTTAATATCAAAACCAACTATACTAGTTGCTTGATTAACAGTAATATTTGTTATAAGCAAGTTATTGCCTTTTGACAATAAAAAAGTGCAAGACAAAACAAGCACTATAAGCAATTTAGAATATTTCATAATTATTCATTTAAAATTTTGTACAAAGTTACATAATTTTGAAAGATAAATCAATACTACTTGAATATTTTTTTTGTAATTTTTTTATTGTTTCGTCCTAAAATTAGGTTTACAAAAAAAATAGAATTATGAAAAAAGGATGTAAGCTTATTTCAGGATTATCTAAATTATAAACGTGAGTTTGATATGTTTTTACTGCATTTGTATAACATACTTATTTGTAGTATTTTACTAAAAAATGGGGTTATGGTAACTTTAGTGTGACTTTAAGGCGAAGTAAAGGCGAAGTAATAGCATATAACACAATGAAAATTAGCAAGTTAAGTGTTTTAGTTTATTGTATTGATTATTAGATTGTTACAAAAATAGTAGCAAGCTCGAATGTTATGTTTAATTTTAGTATGTTTAAAATAGTCTTTAGTGTACAATTAAAGTGAAGCATTTTTATTAGAAGTATTACTGGATGAGGTTTTTTGAGGGGTGATGATTTGGTATTGGTTTAATAATTAATTGATTATGTTTTTTTTATGTAATTTTAAAACTGTTTTGTATTATGTAAAAGTAAATGTATTTTTATTTTGCTAAGTAAATATTCTTTTTTAATCGGAAATGTTGTGTGGTATAATTGATATTTGTAAAGAAAATAATAATAAATTATTAATAATAAATATATTGATTGTTTTTTATTAAATAACAAATTAAATTTAATTATAAAGATGTTAGAAGGTTTTTTTATTTACTCTTTAGAGACTTTTACTTTAAGAATGAATAATGAACATTTTTCATTATAATAAATAAAATCAAATTCTAATTTATGACCAGATTTTCTTGCTATGTCAATTAACCCAAGTCCAGCTCCACCTACTTCAGATATTGTAGTTTTACTAATGATATCTGTGTGAGAATCTTTCAGTCCTTGTTTGTCAAGGCTATTAATTATTAGTAATTTCATTTTGAGATGTTCAATGTTTTCATTTTTAATAGCGTTGCATGTACATATAGAATAGCATTCATCATTATTTCCCACAATGAAAGTTGAATATCTTGTTTCTTTATTAGAAAAATCTATATAAGCGTGTTTTGAAATATTTTGTAGGCATTCAATTATTATATTGTAAACTTTTTTTCTTACATTATTTTTTTCATTAGTTGCATCAAGCTGATTTTCTGTAATATCTAATAAAGCGTTCAAATTGCTTTTATTAAATTCTCCTTGGTAAATTAAATTTATTTTATAGTCAATCATAACAAGTCTTAGTGATTGGAATAAATCTATAATTTTATTATGCGAAAAATCAATATTAATCATTATGAATGAAATTTAAATTAACAATCTTTTTATACGAATAAATGTTCTTAAAGTTTTCAAATATATTAATTTTCAAATAAAAATTTTACTTTTGTAAAAGATAAAAAAAGAATTAATGGTAAAAAGAATAGATTTTGATGGAATTTTATATGCTATAATAATTCCGTATAATTTTAAAGCAAATGGTATAACATTTTTTACGCCAGATGATTTTTCACAACAGTTGGCATATTTAAGTCATCCAAAAGGAAAAGTAATAGAACCACATATTCATAATTTTGTTATAAGACAGGTTAGCTATACTAGTGAAGTGTTATTTGTTAGGAAAGGTGTGGTTAAAGTCAATTTTTATAATACAGAAAAGCGAACAGTTGGAAGTGAGTTGTTAAAAGAAGGAGATGTTATTTTGCTAACGTCAGGGGGGCATGGATTTGAGTTTATTGAAGAATCGGAATTGATAGAAGTTAAACAAGGACCTTACATAGGAGAGCAAGATAAAATACGTTTTCAGCCATTAGATTAAACTATTTTTATAATTATTTTATATGAAAAGAAAATATGATTTTATTCCTGTTAGTGAACCAGTTTTAGATGGTAATGAAAAAAAATATGTTTTAGATTGTATTGATTCTGGATGGATTTCGTCGGAAGGGCCTTATGTTGAAAAGTTTGAAAGCCAAATGTGTCAAATAACAGGACGTAAATATGCTGTAGCTTTGTCAAATGGGACAGTTGCATTAGAGTTAGCAGTGCGAGCTTTAAAAATAGGTGAGGGAGATGAAGTTATTATTCCTTCTTTTACTATAATATCGTGTGCTATGGCCGTATTGAAAAATGGAGCTAAACCAGTTTTGGTTGATTCGGATATAAATACATGGAATGTTGATACTGAAAAAATAGAATCAAAGATAACGAAAAGGACAAAGGCTATTATGGTTGTTCATATTTATGGTTTGCCTGTAAATATGGATAAAATTATAAGTTTATGTAAAAAATATAATTTGTTATTGATTGAAGATGCTGCAGAAATGCATGGTCAAACATATAAAAATAAACCTTGTGGTAGTTTTGGTAATATAAGTGTATTTAGCTTCTATCCAAACAAACATATTACTACTGGCGAAGGAGGGATGGTTTTGACTGATGATTTGGAATTAGCTGATTATTGTAAATCTTTGCGAAATTTATGTTTTAATAATAAGCAAAGATTTATTCATGAAGAATTAGGTTATAATTTTAGAATGTCAAATATTCAGGCAGCCTTGGGGCTTGCTCAAGCAGAAAAGCTAGAAAATACAATAAATATAAAAAGAGAAATAGGAAAAAAATATACAGAGTTATTAAAAAGTAATAATGCTTTAATATTGTCTCCAAATAATGTAGATTATGCAAAAAATATTTATTGGGTTTATGGAATTATTATTGATAATAAAGTTATAGACTATAAAGCAAAATTAATTTGTGAAAGACTAGCTCAATTTGGAATTGCAACACGTCCTTTTTTCTTTGGCATGCATTTGCAACCAGTGTTTCAAAAGATGCAATTATTCAATAATGAAAAATACCCTATTTCAGACCAAATGTCGAATTATGGATTTTATATACCAAGTAGTATAAATCTTGAAGATGAAAAGATAGAATATATAGTTAACGTTGTAAATGAAGTAACTTTATTATAATAAAAAAAATTATTCCGTTTTTATGTAAATAATTGTTATTTGCAAATAATTAAATAACAGTGATTTATGGTAATGTTTTTTTTTACAATAAAATTTATTTAAATTTTTGTAAAAGTTAATTATTAAACCAATAACTTTGCCATGAAATTTTTTATTTTAAGAGATAAATTATATTAATAACTAAAATTTTACACAATGAATGTAGAAAAAATAATGTCCGAATTACAAAGAAAAAATCCGGGCGAATCAGAATTCTTACAAGCCGTAACAGAAGTTCTTGAATCAATTGCAGAATTTGTTAATGCAAATCCTCAATATGATAAAGCAGGAATTATTGAAAGAATGGTTGAACCAGATAGAATCTTAACATTTAAGGTATCTTGGGTAGATGATAGTGGTAAAGTACATGTAAACAGAGGTTACAGAGTACAATTTAACCAAGCAATAGGACCTTATAAAGGAGGTTTAAGATTCCATCCAAGTGTAAACTTAAGTATCTTAAAGTTCTTAGGTTTTGAACAAACTTTCAAAAATAGTTTAACAACACTTCCTATGGGCGGTGCAAAAGGTGGTTCTGATTTTGATCCAAAAGGTAAATCTAATGGAGAAATCATGCGTTTTTGCCAATCATTTATGTTAGAATTAAGAAATATCATAGGCCCAGAAATGGATGTTCCAGCTGGTGATATTGGTGTTGGAGGAAGAGAAATAGGATTTATGTATGGTATGTATAAAAAATTAGTTAGAGAGCATGTAGGCGTTTTAACTGGAAAAGGATTAAATTGGGGTGGAAGCTTAATCAGACCTGAAGCAACAGGTTTTGGTGGAGTTTATTTTGGTGCTGAAATGTTAAAAACAAAGGGTACAGATTATAAAGGCAAAGTAGTAACATTATCAGGTTTTGGTAATGTAGCATGGGGTGCAGCATTGAAATTAGTAGAATTAGGTGCAAAAGTAGTTACAATTTCTGGTCCAGATGGATATATTTATGACGCAGATGGAATGGATGCTAAGAAAATAGATTATTTATTAGAATTAAGAGATTCTAATCAAGATATCGTTGCTCCTTATGCAAAAGAATTCCCTAATGCTAAATTCTTTCCAGGAGAAAGACCTTGGGGTGTTAAATGTGATGTAGCATTTCCTTGTGCTATCCAAAATGAACTTAACGAAAATGATGCAAAGAAATTAGTAGAAAATGGTTGTATCATGATTGGTGAGCTTTCAAATATGGGTTGTACACCAGAAGCTATAGAAGTATTACAAAAGAATAAAGTTCTTTATGCTCCTGGTAAGGCTGTAAACGCAGGTGGTGTAGCAGTATCTGGATTAGAAATGTCACAAAATTCAATGAAATATAATTGGTCAAGAGAAGAAGTTGATCAAAAATTACATACTATTATGTGCAATATTCATGAAGCTTGCGTTAAACAAGGAACTGAAAAAGATGGATATATCAATTATGTAAAAGGAGCAAACGTTGCTGGATTTATCAAAGTTGCAAATGCAATGTTAGATCAAGGAATCGTTTAGTTTTTATTAACATTCTAGAAAAAGCAACAATAATTTATTTTATTGTTGCTTTTTTTTTAGATATTAGCTAGAAAATAGGGTTAAACTAAACTAGATAAACCCAATTAATATAGTAGTAAACAATATGTGTCAAAATTATTATTATTAGTGAAATTCAAAAATAAACCTTTGTTTTTATTAGCTATATTAGCTAAAAAATCATTTTAGTATTAAAAAATATTATTTAAAGTTAAAATAATAAAATTTTATGTAAATTTGTAAAATAAAATTTAATTATTAAAACTATTAAATAATGAAGTGTATAAAAAAACACAGATATGTAAATCTGTTATTGGCATTATTTGTCATCATTTCTATTTCATATTCATGCCGAAAAGATCTGCTAGATTTTGACAATATGGCATCAGATGCTATAACGCCAAATTGGTCAATTCCTTTGATTCATTCAAAGATGGATTTAAGTAAAATATTAGCAGACTATGATCATCAAGACTTAATTGTAGAAGACAAAACAAAATTCCTAACTCTTATGTATGAAGGGAATGTCTTTTCAAAGACAGCCGAAGAGCTTATTAATATTCCGACACAAAGTTATTCAGAAACACTAACACAGAATACTAATGTTTTATTTGATACGGAGTTAGAGGTTGTATATAATTATGAGTTTCCGATGAATTCTGATGCGGAGCAACATTTTGATTCTCTTTATATAAAGTCTGGTCATATAAATTTGTATATAGAGTCGGATTATCAACATAATGGAGAAATGAGTATTACCGTAAAATCATTAACTAAGAATGGAGTTCCTTTAGTTTTTAGTTCTCAACATACATATACAGGGAGTAAGGTTATTATTTCTAAAGATATAGATATCTCCGGATATAAAGCTACTTTTGATAATAAACAAAATAAAGTAAAGGTTGAAGCTAAACTTAAATTGGATTATAAGGTTGCAAATCAAACTAAAGCTACCAATCAAATTAGTGCTACATGTAATTGGAATAATATAAAATTTAGTAAATTTTATGGTTATTTAGGAAATGTAACTTTTCCTGTTTTAAAAGATGATGTTGTTCTTAAAATATTTAGAAATGCTATGATGGATATGGGAGATATATACATAGTTAACCCAAGGATTGATATAATTTATAAAAATTCTTTTGGCATTCCAGTAAGAATTAACTTTGACAAGATAGAAGCTACAGGAGGTAAAAAGGCTCCTTATGCGGTTAATCTTCTTAGTGATCTTCCTGTTAACCCAATGAATATAATTGCTCCTAATTATTCACAAATAGGACAATATGCAAGTGACACTATCTCAATTGTAAAGACGAATGCTTTAATGCAAGCAATTAGTATTAATCCTTACTACTTGTCATATGACATTTCTGCTAGCATAAATGATAATGGGACGACGTCAAATTTTGCTTTAGATACTAGCAAATTTGCTGTTGATGTTGCCGTAAAGCTTCCATTATATGGAAGAATACATAATTTTACTTTGCAAGATACATTAAATTTCAAGTTTGATAAAATAGAAAAAATTGAAGCAGTGAAATTCAAAATTAATATAGAAAATGGTTTTCCTGTTGAAACATTTATGCAAGTATACTTTGTTGATGAAAATTATAATTTACTTGACTCTATTTTTGCAGGCGGTTTTACTAAAGCTATAAAATCAGCAATAACCGATCCTGCAACAGAAAGGGTAACAAGTTCTGTTAAAAGTGTTATTGAGGCAAATATGACGAAAGATCGATTACAGAATATTTACAAAGTTAAGTATATTTTTGCAAAAGCTGTTTTAAATACAGAAGATAACGCTACAAAGGATGTAAAATTCTATTCCGACTATTTTTTAGATGTAAAGATAGGTGTTCAGGCTCAATTTAAATTAGAATATTAAAAATAAGGAGGAATAAATGATGAAAAAAGGTATGATATTAAACAAAAAATATATATTAGTAATAGTGTTTGCATTATTTGGAATTATTTCTTTTGCACAAAATAATCTTAGCATGTATTATATGGAGAAAATACCACAAAGCAGATATAGCAATCCTGGTATGATTTCGCCTTATAGATATTATTTTAGCTTTCCTATGTTGTCAAGTATAAATGTTAGTTTTAGTAATAGTTTTAAAATGACAGATGTTATAAAGCATCGTAGTATTGATGACTCTTTATATATTGATAAAAGTTTTATAGATAAATTAAAGGACAATAATTTTGCATCTGTAGAGTATAAGCATGAATTAATTTCCTTCGGATTTAAGATAAAGAGTAATTATTTTAGTTTTAATGTTAATGAAAACGTTGGACTTCGGTTTAATTATGCAAAAGATTTATTTAATTTGATACTAAATGGAAATACTCCGTCTATCAATAATGAATTTAATTTAGATGGAATGGGATTGAACTTTATTCATTATAGAGAATATGGATTAGGCTATGCAAGAGAGATAAATGATAAGTTATCAGTCGGAGCAAAGCTAAAATATCTTTATGGAGGGATGAATATATATACAGAACAGAGTGATATATCCTTTACTACTGATGAAGAGGCATACTATCTTAATATGCAAGCAAAATATAAAATAAATACATCAATACCAGAAGAGTTTGATTTCGCAGATTATATGTTCAAAAACAAGAATAAAGGTTTTGCATTTGACATTGGAGCAAATTATAAAATAAATGATAAATTCAGTGTTTCTGGAAGTCTTATAGATTTTGGTTCAATAAAATGGAAATCTAATGTATATAATTATGAGAGTACGGGTGAAAATGTTCAGTTTAGTGGATTAGATTTTAATGATCTGTTTTCAAAAGATCCAACAGCTGATAATTTTGGAGAATTGTTAGATTCATTGCAAAATTCATTTATTGCAGAAGAGACAGAAAATTCATATAGATCGCCGTTACCAAAGAAAATATTTATAGGAACAGCTTATGCTTTAACTGAAAAAATTAATTTGGGTTTTTTGTATAGAAATGAAATAGTAAATAAGAAGTCAAATTCAGCAATAGCTTTTTCATATAATCAAGAATTGGGAAAGGTTTTTTCATTTACAGGTTCTTATTCTATATTCAATCGTACTTATACAAATATTGGTTTAGGCTTTGCCTTAAATTTAGGAGGTTTTCAATTTTATGCAATGACAGACAATGTTTTTGGAATAGATATTCTTAACTCGCGTAATGCCAATGTTATTTTTGGATTTAACTTTGCTTTTCATAAAAAAGAAGAAAAAGAAAAAAAATATGTCCCAATTTCAACTGATATAAAAAAATAGATAGTTATGAACATACTGCTGATTAAAAATATTAAAGAAATAATAAAAGCAGAAACATGTCCTTCCCTTAGATTGTATGGAAAAGACATGTCTTCTTTCCAAAGTATTAAAGATGCTTATTTAATAATTAAAAATGAAAAAGTTGCAGAAATTGGGAAGATGTCAGATATTCAAATTAGCAAATTAGCAAATGCCCCAGACATAAAAGAGTTTAATGCTGAAGGCAGATTTCTTTTTCCTTCATTTTGTGACAGTCATACGCATCTAGTTTATGCTGAAAGTCGAGAGTCCGAATTTGTTGATAAAATAAAAGGTTTAACGTACGAAGAAATTGCTAAAAAAGGTGGGGGAATCTTAAATTCGGCAAGTAAAGTAAATAAAGCTTCAGAAGAGTATTTGTATGATAAAGCTTTTGAAAGGCTTGAAGAAGTTAAAAGTTATGGTACAGGTGCTATTGAAATTAAGAGTGGGTATGGATTAAGTGTTAATGATGAACTGAAAATATTAAGAGTAATAAAAAAGCTAAAGGAAAACACTGATATTAGAATAAAAGCTACTTTTCTTGGTGCTCATGCAATACCTTTAGATTATAAGGATAGACGTAATGATTATGTAAACTTAATAATCAACAGAATGATTCCTCAAATATCAGCAGAAGGACTTGCTGATTATTGTGATGTTTTTTGTGAAGAAGGTTTTTTTTCAAATGAAGAAACAGAAAAAATTATAAATGTTGCTGTAAAGTATGGATTAAAATCTAAAATTCATGCTAATCAGTTATACAATTCAGGAGGAGTGCAAATTGCAGTTAAAAACAATTCTTTATCTGCGGATCATTTAGAAACAATAGGTGATGAAGAAATAGATGTTTTAAAGGATGCTTTTACTATGCCTACATTATTGCCATCTTCATCTTTTTTTCTAAATATGCATTATGCCCCAGCAAGAAAAATGATTGACAGAGGATTGTCTATAGCTTTGGCGTCTGATTATAATCCAGGTTCTTCGCCTTCAGGTAATATGCAGTTTGTCTGTTCATTAGGATGTATTAAATTACGTATGACGCCAGAGGAAGTTATCAATGCAACAACAACTAATGCCGCTTATGCAATGGAGGTAAGTAAAACACATGGTAGTATTACAGTAGGAAAGCCAGCTAATTTATTTATAACAAAAAAAATGTCTTCTTATTCATTCCTTCCATATTCTTTTGGTTCAAATGTGATTGAATATATTATTCTTAATGGAAAATCTCAATAGAGACAACAAAAACATTATAATTTAAATAAGAAGAAAGAAACTCTTTGTTAAGATGTTTTGTTATACTTGAATAATTCCATTTTTGATTGCATGCATCACTAATGTAGCAGTGTTATTGCATTTAGTTTTTTCTAAAAGTTTATTTCTATATGTTTTTATAGTGTTAGGACTAAGGCATAATTTTTCAGCAATGTCTTCATTTGTTTTGCCTTGACATATCAGTATGAGGATTTGTTTTTCTCTGTCAGATAGGATATTATTGTTGTTGTGATTGTTATCATTTATTTTATTTAGAGATCTTGTTAGATAGTTATTTAATAATTCTTGAGAGAAGTAAGGTTTATTATTCATTATTTCCTTTATAGCAAATTTTAATTCATCAATACCAATTGTTTTAAGAATAAACCCTTTTACTCCAGCTTCAAGCATTTGGCAGAAATAATCTTCTTCTCCATACATTGTAAATGCTATAATTTTGAAATTACTGTTTATTTTTATTAACTCTTTTGTTGCTTCAAACCCATTCATTTCAGGCATAGAAATATCAATAAGTATAATGTCTGGATTGTAATTAGATTTTATCAGATTTATTAACTCTATTCCATTTGAAGCTTCGGCAATAACATCTGCTATTTTTTCTCTTGTTAAAATTAATTTTATGCCAGAACGAAATAATTCATGGTCGTCAGCTAGAATAATTTTTACATTTTCGTGTAACATTATTGTCTTTTTTAATAAATATTTATATTAGTAGCAAATATAGTTATTATACTAAAATAAAAAATTATTCTTTATTATTTTTTTAACAATATGGTAAATTTTATTATTTCTCCATATTGCTTTATTATTATTAAAAAAAATTACGTTTCAAGCTCTTTTGCAATAACTATTGAAGCTATAGTTCCGTCCCCAACAGCTGTTGTAATTTGACGATATTTTTTACTAATAACATCTCCAGCAGCAAAAACATCTTTTATACTCGTGTGCATGTCCTCATCAGTTTTTATGTAACCCCATTGATCAATTTCCATATTTAAATTACTGATAAGATCTAAATTCGGTTTCATTCCAACAAATACAAACACACCATCTGTTTCTATTTTATTTAATTCTTTAGATTCAAGATTTTCATATGTAACAACCATTTTGTCTCCAACTTTCTGAAATTTTCTTGGTTCAGAATTAAAAAGCACATTTATTTTATTATTACTAAAAAGTTTTTCTTGAGCATCTTTATTCGATGTTAATTTATCAAACTGATGAATCATGGTTATTTTTGAAGCAAATTTAGAAATAAACTCCGATTCCTCTACAGCTGTATTTCCACCCCCAATAATAACAACCTCTTTATCATGGAAATATTTCGCATCACAAGTTGCGCAATAAGATATTCCATGACCTTTATACTCTTTCTCGCCTTCTACACCTAAAAATCTAGGCGAAGCCCCTGTTGTTATTAAGATTTTCTTTGCTTTATATGTCTCAAACCCATCAACAACAACAGTTTTGTTTTCTAAATCAATACTCGTAATATCAACCGCAACTTTAAAATCAACCCCAGCCTTTTTTGCTTGTTCCGACATATTGTGAGAAAGCATATACCCATTTATAGGTTCAATAAATCCAGGATAATTAGAAACTAAATGAGTAGTCGAAACCTGACCTCCAGGTAAAGAAGGATCAATAATGACACTTTTAATTTTTGCTTGAGCAAGATATATTCCTGCAACTAGCCCTGCTGGGCCTCCTCCAAGTATAACTACATCATAATCGTAATGAATATGCTTGAATTGAGTTTTTAGTTCAATGGCTCTTTGTTCAGAAATTAAAGTATCTAAAACACTCATTATTTCTGACTTTTTTACTCCTCCAGATAGTCTATTTCCTACTTCTTTCCCGTTCTTAAAAAATACTAATGTAGGAGAACTGGATATGCCAAGTTGATTTGACAGTTCCCGGTTATTTTGTCTGAATATTTTTAAAAACTTAATATCATCTCCATAAATATTACTTAATAATTCAAATTTAGGAGCTAAAGCTTCACATGGAGGACATTCTGATGAATAAAAATCAAGAACAACATTTCCCCCATTTAAAACTTCTTTTTCAAATTCCGCAGCAGTTATTTCTTTCATAGTTATTATTATTTTCAATATTATATAAATTATCGTATAGAGACAATCCCATTTCAAGAAGCTCTTTTACAGGTCTGCAATCTGGTGATTTAACCTGCCCCGTTTTATTTTTTGCAACTGAATAACATCCTCCTCCACATACTAAACTCAAATTGCATGTATTACATTCTTTTATAGATATGATATTCCGCCCTTTTATTTCTTCTATCTTTTCTTCAAATTCAATTACTTCAGGATAGAATGTCCCTAATTCTTCTCCTTGTTTCCCTACTGTTGCTGTACAAGAGTATATATTTCCTGTATAATCAAAAGCCCATTCATTTTTACATGCAGGACATGAATCAAACATTGGGTCAGGCATTCCTTCATTTTCTATTATAAACTTAGAAATAGAAAATGCAGGTTTATGAAAATCAAGTATTACTCTGTCTTTTTCAATTAGTTCATGTAATTTTTGATACATTTCTATGCGTGAAAACAATGCACTTTTATTTGCAAAACAAGTATGAAGCTCATAATTCCGTCCTATTTGAGTTTTGAAATTAGGACTTTCTGTCCATCCTTTATTTTTCGCATATTTAGCCAAATCAATTAATCCTTCAGCATTCTCTTTATCAAATACAACTCTTAAATTAATACTTATACCATATTCTAAGGCTTTATCTATAGAGTTACTTATTTTTTCAAAAGTACCTCCATCATTTATTAGTTTCCTACGTTTATCATGTAATTCACCAACACCATCAAGTGTAACTTGAATTTCCCTGATAATAGAATGATTTATAAATTCTAAATATTCCTCCAAGTTATATCCATTCGTAACTATCGCTACTTTATAAAAATTTTCTTCAGCTTTTTTGAAAAAATATTTAATATTTTCTTTATATTTTTCACCATTCAATAATGGTTCTCCTCCAAACAATGTAATGTAACGTCGCCTATTGCCTAATTTTTTTGATGTATAAGCAAAGAACGCATCAATTATTTCTGATGTCAGTTCTTGTTCTTCGTTTGAATATTCTTTTTGATAGCAATAAGAACATGCAAAATTACAAGCATAAGTAGGAGCAAAGAATATTTGCACCTCGTCATTATTTTGCTTATCTATAAAGTCTTTATATTTTTCTTCAAACAAAACTTTTTCTTTATCTTCTTCGACAACATAACCTTTATCAATCAAGTCTGTTATGATATCCTGATAATTATTATTTGTTATTTTTAGATAAGTTTCCTTATCTATAATATCTGCATTACTAGATAAAGGATTAAGGATGAAATATTCATCCTTATCCTTTAATTTAGAAACAATGTTAAACTTAGATAAAATCATTATTACTATTTATTAATCATGGCATCCAGCAACATGTGTGGAAATTTTTGCACAACATTGTGCAACTTTTTTAGAGTTTGTATTACTCTTTTGATTTGTTTTCTTTACTAACGTTCTCATAATTTAAGTTATTTATTTGTTTTTAATAATACATCATTAATTGCTTGTATAAAACTTTGTTTTGGCATTGCTCCTGCAAACATCTGTGGTTGACCTTCTTTTGGAATAAATAATATTGAAGGTATACTTCTAATTCCAAAAACAGCTGCAAGTTCTTGTTCTTTCTCTGTGTCAACTTTATAAATGTTAATTTTACCATCATATTCTTTTGACAATTCTTCAAGAACAGGAGCAACCATTTTACAAGGTCCACACCAGTCTGCATAGAAATCAATTATACAAGGTAATTCACCTTCGTATTTCCATTCTTTATTTATTTCGTAATTAAAGACTTTTTCTTTAAACGATTTTGATGTTAAGTGTTCCATATTACTTGTTTTTTTGTTATTATTTTCTTTATTATTTTCATTATTATTTTCTGTTGCATTATTTCCACAGCTAAACATTATAAATATAAAAATTATTAATAAATTTACTTTTTTCATCGTTTCTTTATTTATGTCCTTTAATTGTAAAACTTGCAATATAAAAATCTTTTTTTAAATAAGGCGTTGATTCTTTTATGATTTCAACATTTGTGAATCCTGCTTTTTCTATGTATTTTATATAATCATTTTTATTTATAGCCCCAGCCCAACATTCAGCTATTAGCATTTCATCATTAGCTATATGGTCCGGAATTTCATCTATTGCATAAATATCACTAATGACAAAATGTCCTCCTTTTTTTAGAACTCGAAATATTTCATGCCATATTCCTTCTTTATCTTTTATATGATTAAGCACGCAATTAGAAATGCAAATGTCAAATGTTTCATTATCTAATGGCAGATTTTGCATATCACTTAGTATAAAATCAGCATTATTTATGTTATTCTCATTTGCAAACAATTTAGCTTTTTCAATCATTTTCTCTGACAAATCTATACCTATTGCTTTCCCTTTATTTCCTGTCAATCTTGCCATTTCAAATGTGTCACCTCCACGTCCACAACCTAAATCTAAACAAACGTCTGCATCTTGTATATTTGCATACTCAATAACCTTTCCGCATGAAAGATTATCCAATGTATCTGCTAATTTATTATATCTTTCAACTATTTTGTTCATTTTTATTTTCTGTAAAAAGATTTAACGTTAATACTCCTAATAAAACTCCCCAAATAATGCTCATGTAAGGGTTTGATGTTATAGGACAAGTTCCACTATTACAACCAACAAGATAATAATAAACAAATCCTCCAAATCCTCCCAATAGTCCAAATACTACATATAACACCTTTTTGTTTTCTTCTATAAAAATCTTAAGCTTACTCATCTTTTTTTATCTTTAAATATTCATTCAATTCTGCTACTAAAATAACTATTTTTTCATTATCAAAACCTTTTTCTTTTGCCGCTTCTTCCAATGTGCCCCAAATAGGTTCACCACAAGCTAAACATTTTATACGATTTTCCATTAAAAATCTAACGGAAATAGGGTGTTGGTTAACCAAATCTTCAATTAAAATATCTTTTGTTATCATAATCTTTTTTTATTTTACAAAGTTATTAATATTTTTAATTCAAATCTCAAAAATAACACTTTTAAATCATTTTGTTGGCACTATAATATTATCAATTAATATGCCAAATAAATAAAATTGCTATTACTGCCAGAGTATTAAAAAAACTGTTTACCCCTAACTGTATTTATAATTATTGTTTTTTCTTAAAAATATTTTATAGTAGAAGCAGTACGTGTAAATTAAATTAGGTTAAAAATTTGATAATCAGGTTGTGTAGTGGAGTAAGACCGTATAATCCTAAATTGTCCATTATAACTTTTTAAATAACAATTTACTTGTTCTAAATTATTGGTAAATTCTAATTTTTATAATCAAATATAAAAAGTGAGTTTCTATTTTTACTCAATAATAATGCCTTTAATTAAATAAGAGAAGCAAACAACTTCTTTGGGTTTAATCAAAATCAATTTTTGATATACAGCACATATAGAGCACATATACAGTACATATAGAGCACATATAGAGCACATACAGAGTACTTTAAACTTACTTTAAACTCTGAATAAGTAACCTTAAATCTCATTTTATACTAATAATCAAATGATTAACTATCCAAATTAAATCATATTCACTTTTTGTTATTTTAAAGCACACTCACACTTAGCTTTAATTATCAGGATGTTAACTAAAACAATACAATATGATAAAATTGATTATTTTTTTATAGCTAAATTACCTCTATGCTTTATACCTTCTTATGTGAATTTGATTCCTATATAAAAGCATATTTAACAATCAAAAAACAAAATAAAAGATTGACTACTATTTATAACTTTAATTTTTAGCTATTTGCAAAATAAATATATTAAAAGCGTTCATTAAAAAAATAAAAAAAACGTTTGGATGTTTCTCTAATGAACAATCTGGGATAATGGCAATAAACATGTTAAATATGTTCGTGTAGCATGTTTGATATGAAATTATTATAAAATCTAAAAAAAACGTACCTAATGTAAGATAAATTTAGTAATATTTTTTAGATTTTGGGTAGATTTCTTTTTAATTCAATTGTAATTGATTATCTATATTGGTAAAAAATGTTTAAAGGATTGAAAAAAATATAATTAAAAAAATAAGATGATGCTAATTTAATGCATAAAAAGTAGATGAATGTGTGAAATTTCGTTTTATACAATACAAAACGTTTTTTTTTAACTATCAAATAGAAATTAAAAAATTAGAATTAAAAAATAATTACTTTATAAAAAAAATATTACTTTTGCAGTTTGGAAAAATGTTAGAATTTTGGATACTTTAAAAGAATATATAATTAATTTTGCGGGGTTAAAAATAGGAGAGCATAGCTTTTCTTATATTTTAACAGATATATTTTTTAAAGAATTTGATTATTCTGAGGTAACAAATGGTAATTTATTGGTGCAAGTTGATGTTTTTAAACAAGAGAGAATGTTTGAATTAGATTTTTACATAAAAGGAACAGCTGAAGTAGAGTGTAGTAGATGTTTAGATAAATTTCCATACCCAATTGAATGTACAAATAAACTAATTATTAAATTGGGAGAAGCATATTCCGAGTTGAGTGAAGAAGCAATTATAATTCCTGAAAATGAAACTATGTTTAACATAGCACATTATCTTTATGAATTTATAATTATATCTTTGCCAATAAAAAGGATTCACCCAAATAATAAAGAAGGAATTTCTACATGTAATAAAGATATGCTAAAATTACTAGAAGAAGTAATGCTTAGCCCTGATATTGATAATGAAGAAGACGAAAAAGAAATTGACCCTAGATGGGAAATATTAAAAAATTTTAAGTTTAATTAAATTTATATATAAAATGGCACATCCAAAACATAAAATTTCAAATCAAAGAAGAGATAAAAGAAGAACTCATGATAAAGCAGAGTTACCTACATTAAGTACATGTTCAAATTGTGGTTCTGCTATATTGTATCACAGAGTATGTGGTGAATGCGGATATTACAAAGGAAGTTTAGCAGTAGAGAAAAAAGTAACAATTTAATTTTTTGAAAATGGTTTATCATATTGACTTTTGTCTATGAAAATAGGATTAGATGTTATGGGCGGAGATTTTGCTCCTGAAGCTATTATTAGAGGAGCAATATTAGCTCATAGCTATTTAGACGAAGACGATGTAATATACTTGATAGGGAAAGATGATGTTATTAGGAAATTTTTAGAAAAAGAAAAATTTTCATCAGAAAAAATAGTCATTGTTAATGCAAATGAAATTATAGAAATGCATGAACAACCTATAAAGGCTTTTAATTCAAAATTACATTCAAGCATTAATGTTGGATTTAATTTATTAAAACAAAAAGAAATAGACTCTTTTGCAAGTGCAGGTAATACGGGAGCAATGTTAGTTGGAGCAATATATTCAGCTGGTACGATGCCTGGTATAATTAGACCATGCACAATAGTTGGCTTGCCTCAAGAAAATGGAGGTGTTTGTATTTTATTAGATATTGGAACAAACCCAGATGCTAAACCAGAAATGCTATATCAATTTGGGCTATTAGGTTCTATATATTCAAAGCACTTATACAATGCAGAAAACCCAAAGGTTGGATTATTAAACATTGGTATTGAAGAAGAAAAAGGAAATATTCTTTACCAGACGACCTTTAAAATGATGAAAAATACACAGGACTTTAATTTTATAGGAAATATAGAAAGTAGGGATTTATTTAAAAACAAAGTTGACGTAGCTGTTTGTGATGGTTTTACGGGTAATATCGTATTAAAACATACTGAAGCTTTATATCGATTAATGAAAAAAAGAAACTTGATGGATGATTATCTAGAAAGTTTAAATTATGAAAATTACGGTGGAACTCCTATTCTTGGAGTAAATTCAACAGTAATTGTTGGTCATGGAATTTCAAAAGAAATAGCCACAAAAAATATGATAATGCTTTCAAAGAATGTCTTTCAAGCAAAAGTAGTCGAAAAAATCAAAAATACTTTAATAAATATTACTAATTAAATAATAGTAAAATTATGAATAAAATTACCGCAGCAATAACTTCTGTTAATTCATGGTTTCCTGAATATGTCTTAAATAATGAAGAATTGTGTAAAATGGTAGATACCGATAATGAGTGGATAATGAGTCGTTCTGGTATCTTAGAAAGAAGAATTTTAAAAGAAGTAGGAAAAGGTACTTCTGATATGGCTGTAGAAGCTGTAAAAGGATTATTAGAAAAAAGAGGAATTTCGGCAGAAGAAGTAGACATGTTGATCTGTGCAACGGTAACGCCAGATATGCAATTTCCTGCTACAGCTAATGTTATTTCAGATAAATTAGGCATAAAAAATGCGTTTAGTTTTGATATGAATGCTGCTTGTTCTGGATTTATATATGCTTTAATTGTTGGTAGTAAATTCATAGAATCAGGTTCTCATAAAAAAGTGATAGTAATTGGTGCGGATAAAATGTCCTCTATAGTTGATTATACAGATAGAACCACTTGTATTCTCTTTGGAGACGGAGCTGCGGCGGTATTATTAGAACCAAATAATGAAGGTTTAGGAATAATAGATTCACTATTAAAAACAGACGGTAGTGGACGAGTTCATCTTCACCAAAAAGCTGGTGGTTCTGTAAAACCTGCAACACATGAAACTATTGACGCTAGAGAACATTATATATATCAAGAAGGACAACCTGTATTTAAATTTGCAGTTAAATACATGGCAGATGTAGCAGCAGAAATTTTAGAAAAAAACAATTTGACGGGAGATGATATATCATGGCTTGTTCCTCATCAAGCAAATATAAGAATTATAGAAGCTACAGCAAAAAGAATTGGAATTGGAATGGACAAGGTTATGCTAAATATAGAGAAAAGGGGTAATACTACAAATGCAACAATTCCATCATGTCTGGCAGGATGGGAAACTAAATTAAAAAAAGGGGATAAATTAATTTTAGCTGCATTTGGAGGAGGTTTTACATGGGGATCTATTTACTTGAAATGGGCTTATTAAAAAAAAATATTTAATTAAATTTTATGTTTATAATTTAATTATCTGAAATATTTTCATAAATTTGCTGATAATTTAAATATTATAAATGACCATTACTACAATAATATTGTTAATAGTTTTAGGATTAGGATTAATTCTATTAGAGTTATTAGTAATTCCTGGAACAACTTTTGTTGGAGTTATAGGTGTCGTTTTCTTATTATCGGGAATAATTTCTTCTTATAAATCATTCGGTATTTTAACAGGAAATATAATATTTGGAGGAATAGTATTAATGATAGTTTTGCTAATATTATATTCTATAAAAGGAAAAAAATGGGAGAAATTTATATTGAAGGATATTATTAATAATGAAAAAGATAATAGATATGAAGATTTAAAAATTGATGATAAGGGTGTTACCATATCAAGGCTTAATCCTGTAGGTAAAGCTCTTATTAATAACGACATTTTTGAAGTACAGTCAATAGATGGATTTATAGATCAAGAAACGGAGATTATTATATATAAATTAAAAGATAATAAAATAATTGTTAAACAAATAAAAACTTAAAAAATTATGCAAACAATGATATTTTTAGCCGTAGGAATAATAATTGCTTTATGGCTATTTTTGTACTTTATACCTCTTGGTATATGGTTTTCAGCTTTAGTCTCAGGAGTTCGAATTTCGTTACTTCAATTAATTTTAATGAGATGGAGAAAGGTGCCACCAGCAGTTATTGTTAATAATTTAATAGCATCAACAAAAGCAGGAATTCCAATTACCCGTAATGAACTGGAAGCTCATTTTTTAGCAGGAGGTCATGTTGGAACTGTAGTAAAGGCTCTAATTTCAGCAGACAAAGCAAATATCCCATTGACATTTAAATCAGCAGCGGCAATAGACTTAGCAGGTAGAGAGGTGTTTGAAGCAGTTCAAATGTCAGTTAATCCTAAAGTTATAAACACTCCTCCAGTTGCAGCAGTAGCAAAAGACGGTATTCAGTTAATAGCAAAAGCAAGAGTAACAGTTAGAGCAAATATAAAACAATTAGTAGGAGGTGCTGGAGAAGAAACAATATTGGCAAGAGTAGGAGAGGGAATAGTTACAGCAATAGGCTCGGCTGGTTCTCATAAAGAAGTATTAGAAAACCCAGATTCTATATCAAAAGTTGTGCTAAATAAAGGATTAGATTCTGGGACAGCTTTTGAAATATTATCAATTGATATTGCAGATATTGATGTAGGTATTAATATAGGTGCAAAATTACAAATGGATCAAGCTAATGCAGATAAAAATATAGCACAAGCAAAGGCAGAAGAAAGAAGAGCAATGGCCGTAGCAAATGAACAAGAAATGAAAGCAAAAGCTCAGGAAGCAAGAGCAAAAGTAATAGAAGCAGAAGCTCAAATCCCAATGGCAATAGCCGAAGCATTTAGAAGTGGAAATTTAGGTGTTATAGACTATTATAAATTAGAAAATATCAAAGCCGATACTCAGATGCGTGATTCTATTGCAAAGCCACAAACAAAGTCAGATAGCGACACAAAATTAACATAATACGACTATTGATAAATCTTTAATAATAAGTGAAGATGGCTCACATACTATTTGGGAGCCATCTATTAACGAACACTATCACTCTATACATGGTGCAATAGAAGAATCTGAATTTGTTTATATACAAAACGGATTGTCTAAAATTCCCCAAAAAGATATATATGTTTTTGAATTAGGTTTTGGAACAGGACTTAATGCTTTTTTATCAATAATCTATGGCATAGAACAAAATGTTAGAATTTATTATGAAACTATAGAGTTATATCCTATTAGTAAAGATGTTTGGAGTAATTTAAATTATGGTAATTACAAGGAAAGTAATTATAGATTATTTTTTGAAAATCTTCATGCATCTGAATGGGATACGGAAAAATTTATAAAAATATCTGAAAATTTTTATTTCAAAAAACATCATTCAGACTTTTTGAACTTCAATATGGAAAACAATTATGATGTATTTTATTTTGATTCTTTTTCCCCAGATAAAGTCCCTCATCTATGGAATATAGAAGTATTTAAAAACATTTATCCAAAGTTAAACAACAATGGAATACTTACAACTTATTGTTCAAAGGGAATAGTCAAAGAAGCTTTGCGTCAGGCAGGATTTTCTGTTAAACGAATAAAGGGATTAAATTACAAAAAACATATAATTAATGCTGTAAAAGTTCAACATTAATATATTGAAGAAAATTATCATTTTAATGATATTTATTATTAGTAAACAATTTTTTTATGCCATATTTCGTTATTCTTTTTATAATAATATTTAATGGTATAAATAATAGTTAAAATTTATTTATAATTATGACTTATTTTGGCAAAGTATTTGATAATTAATTAATAATAAAATTGAAAATAGAATATAAATATGTAATTTTAAATTTTGATACTTATGGATAAATTTGCAAAAACAGACTTTTACATTATGGATGCTATAAAAAAGAGATGGAGTCCACGCTCTTTTAATACAGATAAAGCAAAAGATGAAACAATAAAAAGTGAAGAAAAAATACAAAGAATTTTTGAAGCAGCACGTTGGGCTCCTTCTGCGTATAATGCACAACCATGGCGTTTTATTATTGGTTTTAGGAATGATGATACGCATAAAATTATACAGAGAACCCTTGTTGATAAAAATAAATCATGGGCAAAGGATGCTTTTGCATTGATTATTGCTATCGCAAAAAATACATTGGATGATAATGTTACTCCAAACCCAACTGCATTATATGACTTAGGTCAGTCCGTAGCTAATATGTCATTACAAGCAACAGCAGAAAAGTTACATATGCACCAAATGGCTGGATTTTCAGCAGAGGAAGCAATAAAATTATTAGAAATACCTGATGGTTATACACCAGTTACAGCAATAGCTCTAGGATATAGAGATAGTGCTTTTAGGTTGCCTCATAATTTGAGAACAATAGAGTTAACAGAAAGAGAAAGACACCCTAGTAGAGATTTTGTTTTTGTAAAAAAATTTGGAGAAAAAACAGATTTATTAAAGAAGGCTATATTATATTACATGGAAGATTAAGATAAGCTCAAATATTAGAGCTTTGATTTATGTAATTTTAATGTTTATAGATTGTATCTTTTATTTTCTTGAAATCTGTAATCATTAATAATATTACTATAAAGAATGGTAAAAATAACATTTTGTATCTAACAATAGCACCCATCACAGGAGTAGTTATCCCAATAATTACATAATTAACAATAACAAAACTACATAAGAATAGCAAAATATTTAAGTGTAGTTTTTTTATTTTGCAAAAGATTATGCTAATAATCATAGACAACACTAGTATGAAGTTTTCTATACCAGCAAATAAAATTAGCACGTTTTTATAATCATTAATAAAAGGTCTAAATAAAACATTAAATAATCCATTAGGAATAACAGATAATACACTAATGAAAGTAGGTTTTAGTTGTTTTAAAGGTATTAAACTACCAGAATTCGAATAATGAGCTAAACCAAAAAAATCTCTTTGTTTCATAAATAATAATTCTAATAAATCATATTCTGGAATTATTCTATATACATTTGTTGTAATTAATATAAATAATAGATTTATAAATAAATAGATTTGCCAATGCCATTTGTCAATTTTTTTTACAATGAAGAAAGCTATAAAAGATGGAATTAGAGTAAAAAGGATTAATGCCTTTGTTAATAATAGTAGGTAAACTAGTATTAATATATATAAGATATTTTTCTTGCTAATTTTTTTTGTAATTAAAATATACAAAATAAAGCCGTAGCAGAATATGATTATAGACTCTTTTAAAATACTAGAGCTCCATAAAATAATTGAAGGCATTAGAAATAGAGAAAAAAAGAATAATAACTTCTGATCATTTATGTATTTTTCAAATGTTTTAAATATAGCTATTAATCCAGAAAATGCAATAAAGCACATGAAAATTGTATGAACATAAAAATTGCCAAAAGAGAATAATCTGAAAATAGCATTAATGCGTATTATTGTGTGACTGTTATTGTACAAACTATTTTCATATTCCCTATACCAATCCATATTTTCGTAATATTGTCTAAAATGAATAGAGTCATCACCAATACCAGTAATCATTTTAACGAAATCCATAGGAGCATAGAATAAACTATTAAACATAACAGCACTACTATCATAATATTTGTAAATATCAGCAGTGGCTCGGTCTGTATAATAATAAGTGTAAATTAGAGAGAGAAAAACTCCACTTAAAAGTTTTAATAAAAAAGTTCCAATGATATATTTTTTCTTAATACCTGCTATTTGAAAAAATTTAACTTTAATTATTATAACTAAAAAGATTATAAGGTATAACGAAGTGATTAGATATTCCAACATTAGTGTTTCTTTTATTTCATACAAAAATACTTTTTTTAAGGAATATTAAGCTTATAATTTAATAAAACAGATAAAAAAACAGGTGTACGCTAAAAATAAATGAATATAGAAAGACATAACAGTCAGTTGGTTTAAATAAAAATTGAAAAATAATTAATTAAATTTGTAAAACTATGATTAATTGTATTATCTTTGCACTCGAATTTATAATAATAGTGCGGGGTGGAGCAGTGGTAGCTCGTTGGGCTCATAACCCAAAGGTCGTCAGTTCGAGTCTGGCCCCCGCTACAAAAAAAACAAAAGATTTCGTTCTAGTTTGTTTTAAGGTTTTCAGAAGTCCTTTTGAAAACAAAATCAACAAAATGTAATTATAACGCAAATGATTTTAGATTTGATAATTTAAAATCATTTTTAGATTGGATGATGTAGTAGATTTTTATATCTAATTGTTTTTGGAAATAAATTATTACTTTTGCAAAAGTGAAAAAGCTATAATTTACGAAAAATGTAGCTTATCGTTATTAATGTTAAAATATAAATAAATGATAATATCAAGTATTGAGCAAATGATTAAGATAAAAGGATATTTAAGAGTAGGTATTGTTTTTTTATTTTCTATAGCATTGTCAATTAATTATATTTATTCACAAAGTATAGGTGAAAAAATAAATGAAGGGAAGAAAATAAAGGTTTATGTTTGTGAAATAAAAAAGGAGATAGCATTGCCTGTTTTACGAATAACACAAAAGGCCTTTGCTGAAGCTCTGAAAATCAAAGCAGATTTAATAATAATAGACATGAATACTTATGGAGGGGCTTTAGATGCAGCTGATTCTATAAGGACAATAATACTTAATTCTCCAATTCCAGTTTTTGTTTTTGTTAATAATAACGCGGCTTCAGCGGGTGCTTTGATTTCATTGGCATGTGATAGTATTTATATGAAAACCGGAGCAAATATAGGTGCGGCAACGGTTGTTAATCAATCAGGCGAGCCAATGCCAGATAAGTATCAGTCGTACATGCGTTCAATGATGCGTTCTACGGCAGAGGCTAAGGGGCGTAATCCCATAATAGCGCAGGCAATGGTAACGGCATCAATGAAAGGAATAGATGGGGTTGTAGATTCTGGTAAGGTTTTAACATTTACAGTATCAGAGGCAATAAAAAATAATTTTTGTGAAGGCAAGGCGGAAAGCATTGAGGATATTTTAGCAATGAATAATATTAAGAATCCAGAAATAATCATACAAAAGCTGTCAGCGATAGACAATGTAATAGGTTTTTTGATTAATCCAATGTTTAGTGGTATTTTAATTATGATTATTATAGGAGGCATTTATTACGAGTTGCAATCGCCAGGTATTGGTTTCCCCCTTATGGCTTCAATTACAGCCGCTGTTTTATATTTTGCTCCTTTGTATTTGGAAGGTTTGGCAGAAAATTGGGAGATTGCATTTTTTATAGTAGGAGTTATATTGTTGTTTGTAGAGATTTTAGTTATTCCAGGCTTTGGTGTTGCGGGAGTTTTGGGTATAACGTTTGTTATAGGAGGATTGACTTTAAGTTTGATAAATAATATAGGGTTTGATTTTAAGGCTGTTGATTCAAATTTGGTCGTAAAATCATTATTTATAGTTGTGGTATCAATATTAATGTCGATTGTTTTATCAATATATTTTACAGGAAGATTTATAAATACACGAATGTTTAATAAACTGGTTTTAAATTATACAGAGGATAGCAATATGGGGTATTCGATTATTGAAGAAGAATTTAAGATGTTGCATGATAAGTTGGGAGTTGCTATTTCGGATTTACGTCCATCAGGCAAAATAGAAATAGAAGGAGAACAATATGATGCCATAGCGCAGGTTGGCTATGTAAATAAAGGGGAGCAGATAAAGGTTGTTGGCTATCAAACAGCTTCAATAGTTGTAAGAAAAGCTTGATTTTTTATGAGTGTTGCTGTAGTTATATTAAATTGGAATGGGAGGAAGTTTTTTGAACTGTTTTTGCCTCAAGTCATATTAAATACAAGTAGTGATGCAAAGATAATTATAGCAGATAATTGTTCTAGTGATAATTCTTTGGAATTTGTTAGGATTAATTATCCCAATATAGAAATTATAGAAAATGATAAAAATTATGGTTTTGCTGAAGGCTATAATAAAGCATTAGCTCATGTTTTTGCTGATTATTACATTTTGCTCAATTCGGACATCGAAACCACAGAGGGTTGGGTAATTCCTCTAATTGCTTTTATGAATGAAAATAAAGACGTTGCAGCATGCCAACCCAAAATTAAATCGTATTATAATAAAGAATGGTTTGAGTATGCTGGCGCAGCGGGAGGTTTTATAGATAAATATGGGTTTCCATTTTGTAGAGGACGTATTTTTGATACACTAGAAAAAGATGAAGGTCAATACGATTGTAATGCAGAAATATTTTGGGCAACTGGAGCATGTTTATGTGTTAGATCCGATTTGTTTTGGTCGGTTGGAGGATTTGATAAGGATTTTTTTGCACACATGGAGGAAATAGATTTATGTTGGCGGTTGAAAAGAAAAGGATATAAAATTTATTATATTTGCAATTCGGAGGTTTATCATGTTGGAGGAGGAACTTTACCAAAGAAAAATCCAAATAAAACATTTTTAAATTTCAGAAATAGTTTGTATATTTTATTAAAAAATACATCAAGTTTAAATCTTCTATATATTATTCCTGTTAAGTTTATTTTAGATGTAGCAGCAGCTGTAAAATTTTTATTTAGCTCAGGTTTTAGAGATTTATTAGCAATAATGAGAGCGCATTTTTATTGTTATGTTAATATTTTTAAAATATTAAAAAAAAGGCGTCAATTAAAAAAATATGAAGTAGATTTGCTTTTAAATAAAAGTATTGTGATTGAATACTATGTAAAGTGTAATAAATATTTTAAGGATATAAAATTTTAAAGAAATGCTTAAAATATTCAAGTATATTTTCCCATTTATAAAAAATAAATATATTATTGTTTTCGTTGTGTTTCTTGTTATCATAATATTTTTTGATAAAAATAGTTTGGTTTATCAAGCAAAGAATAGAGCTAAAATAAATAAAATAAAAGAAGAACAAAATTATTATATAGAAGAAATAAAAAAAGATAGGGAGAGTTTGCGGAAGATGTCTGACCCGAAATTCATAGAAAAGATAGGAAGGGAAGAATATCTAATGAAAGCAGATGATGAAGATATTTTTATAATTGTTTTTGATAGTATTAATTCCAAATGAAAATTTAAAATTTAATCATAATGAGTTTTCATTTATTAATGATATTTCTTCTATTTTCAATAATACTTTCAAGTATAACACTTTTTATTTTATACCAAAAACGTAAAAATAAATCAGTAGCATATTTAATGGCATCAATAATATGTATTATAATTTGGTGTTTGGGTGATTTTTTATATTATTATTCAAACCCATTTTTTTATAAGATGTTATGGGTAAAATTAGAATATCCAGCTATATCAATGTCTTCAGTTTTTTATATGTTAACAGCAGTTAGTTATACGTTTCCATTTTATAAAATAAGGCGAAAACATATTCTGTTGCTTTCCATAATACCTGCTATAATTAGTTTATTGATGTTTACGAATGAATATCACTATCTAATATATAAAAATCCTAGATTAGATAGTTATATGGGGCATTATACATTATTAAAGAAAGAATGGGGAATCTTCTATTATGTTAACGTTGTTTATAGTTATGTTAATGTTTTCATAGGAGGAGGTGCTTTGTTTTATGGTGTTTACAAGTCAAGCAAAACAATAAAATACCAGTTTATATTAATATTAACAGGATTACTAGTCCCATGGTTTGTAAATATTAACTATTTGTTTGGAACTATAAGAAATGTTGATTTAACACCTATTGCATTTAGTTATTCTTGCTTTATTATAGCTATAGGTATATTTAGATTTAAGTTGTTTGATATAGTCCCTACTGCATTTGAGCGTATTGTGGAATACATGAATGACGCAATTTTTGTGTTGGATAAAAATAATTTAATAGTTTATGTCAATAATTCTGCAGAGAAAATTTTTAATATTAATAATAAAGAAACTATAGGACTTACTATTGATAATATCTTTGAACTTTTTAAAACAAATTACAAAGATTTTCAAGAGACTAATAAAGAAATAGAGTATAATCAAAGGTATTATGATGTTATTATTTCAGATTTAAAGAATCCTAATTATATTCTCAAGGGTAAGATTATATCATTAAGAGATATAACAGAAAGAAAAAAATTTATTTTAGACTTATTGAAAGCAAAAGAAGATGCAGAAAAAGCAAATAAGGCAAAATCTAATTTTATAGCTAATATAAGTCATGAGTTAAAAACCCCATTAACTGGAATTTTGGGCCTTACCGAAATTTTATCAACAGAAAGAGATCAGTCAAAATATATGGAATATGCAAATGCTATAAAATATTCAGCAATTACATTGAATGATATAATTTCACAAATACTAGACTATTCTAAGATAGAGCGAGGTATAGTCAGAATTAATGAAAATAAGTTTAATTTATATAATTTTATTTATGAAGATATAAATATATTTAAGTATAAGTTGATAGAGAAAAATAATCAATTAAACATCAATTATGAAATAGATAAAACCATTATTTTTATAGGAGATGATTTTAAAATACGCCAAATAATAAATAATATAATAGGAAATGCTGTTAAGTTTACGGAAAATGGTTTTATAAACATAACAATATCAAGTGCAGATAAAATAAAAATAGAAAATACCGTAAATGTTAAAATAGAAATTTCGGATACAGGAATAGGTATTCCTCAAATTAAGCTTAAAGAAATATTTAAATCATTCACACAAGTTGATGATACTATTCAACGTTTGTATGGGGGAACTGGTTTGGGTCTTTCAATTGCAAAATATTTAGCAATACTAATAAAAGGGAAAATAGAAGTAGAATCGGAAGAAAATAAAGGCAGTATTTTTAGATTTTATGTCCCTCTAAAAATAGATGGATACGAAGATTTACAAAATAAAGAGGAGGAGATTATTCAATTAGATTTAATGTCGTTTAATTTGAGAGTATTGGTTATTGAAGATAATCCTTTTAATATGATGGTTTTTTCTAAACATTTAAAAAGTTTAGCATGTGAGGTTGTTGAGAAAACTAATGGTTATGATGCAATAGATTTTTTAAAATTGAATTTTGTAGATATTATATTTTTAGATATACAAATGCCCGATATAAATGGATTTGAAACGATAAAGATAATCCGAGGTATTAGTGAATTTTATAATAGAGTGCCAATTGTAGCAATTACGGCTGGACAATTTGGTTTAACTGATAGTAGTTTTTATGAATTAACATTTACAAAAATATTAAAAAAACCTTTTTATAAGAATGATTTGATTGATGTTCTAATAGGTTTATTTGATATTTGTTATGTGAAAGATGTAGATAAAATGGAAACAAAAATGAATAAAAAATTATTTAATAGAGAGAGATTTTTAGAAAGAATAGAAAATGATATGCTATTATATGACATACTAATAAACTCTTTTTATAAACAATTTGAAGAATTATCATTAAAGATAACCGAATCTATTTCTACAAAAGATTATCCGAAAATTAAACATTTAGCTCATACTATTAAAGGAATGTGTTTAAATATGGAAATAGAAGAAATTGCAAATTATGCAAAGGAAATAGAAGATTTTGCTATTAATAAAAATGATATAAATTTGATAAAAGATTATTGGCAAAATATATGTTTATTGTATGACAGTGTAAGGAAAGAAATAGAGCAATGATAATATAAAATGTTTTTTTATAATTGTTATTTTCTAATGAATTAGCGAGTATTTTGATAAAAAAAAATAAAAAAATGTTTATTTTTAATAAATTTACTTTAGGTTTGCAAACAAATGACACTATTAAATTATATAATTTGGAATCCAGATCCTGAGATATTTTCTTTAGGATCCATATCAGTTAGATGGTATGGTCTTTTATTTGCATCTTCTTTCATTGCAAGTTACATTGTATTGCAAAAAATATTAAGAAAAGAAGGCGAACCTGATGATACGTTAGACAATATGCTTGTGTATACTGCAGTTGGTACCATTTTAGGGGCAAGAATAGGTCATTGTTTATTTTATGAGCCTGAATATTATTTGAGTAATCCATTAGAGATAATAAAGATATGGCATGGTGGGTTGGCTAGTCATGGAGCGGGAGTTGGAATATTAACAGCGATATGGCTTTTTTCGAGACAATATTCCAAGTCATATTTATGGGTTTTAGACCGATTAGGTATAGTAATCCCATTAGCTGGAGCATTTATTAGATTAGGTAATCTAATGAATTCAGAGATATTTGGAAACCCAACAGATGTTCCTTGGGCATTTAAATTCACAATGATTGATAATATTCCACGACATCCCACACAAATATACGAATCAATAGCTTGCGTTTTATTATTTTTATTTCTTTATTATAGATATAAAAAAGGAGATTTACAAATCACAGGTAAAATTTTCGGATTGTTTATGTTTTTATTATTTGGCATAAGAATATTAGTTGAATTTTTTAAGGATGTGCAGGTTGATTTTGAAAAAACTATGATGTTAAATATGGGGCAATTATTAAGTATTCCTTTTGTAATGATAGGTTTATTTATATATTTTAAATCTATAAGAAAAGAAAGACTAAAAAATAAATCATAATAAATTTGTTTAAACTATGGAGCAAAAAAAAGTTAGACCTTTTCAAGGCAAGACATTAGCAATTTTAACAGGAGGTGGAGACACTCCTGCATTAAATGCCTCAATAGAAGCAATAAGAGACAGAGCATCTGTACTTGGTTTTAAAGTTTACGGAATAAGAAAGGGGTGGAAAGGTTTGCTTGGCGATGGAGATATTGTTGATTTAACAGGACAACCTTATGATGGTTGGTATGGAGGCACAGCCCTTCGCTCTAGCAGAACAAATCCTTTACCAACAAAAAAGAACCCAGAAGACAGAGTCCCTCAAATTTTAAGAAATATTGACAGGTATAAAATAGACGTATTAGTTACTATAGGAGGCGATGATACAAACGGTGCAGCAAAAAAAATATATGAGATGCATGGAGTTCCTGTTATAGGTTTTCCAAAGACAATAGATAATGATTTACGCACAGGTACTATACATGAATATAATGGAGAACAATCAGAGGCTGTGTTGTGTCCTGGTTTTGAGTCAGCAGCAAAAGGGTTAATGGAATATACTCTAAGATTAGATACTACAGCAGAATCCCATTCAAGGATACTTGTATTAGAAATTATGGGTAGAGATGCAGGTTGGTTAACAGGTTCTGCAGTATTTGGAGGGGCAGAGTTAGCGTTAGTACCAGAAGTTGTTATGACAAAAGAAAAACAATTAGAGTTTTTTGAAAAAGTAAAGGAGTCATATAAGAACTCTAAAAAGCAATCTTTAATTATAGCAGTATCCGAAGGCGTAAGATGGTATGATGACAAAACTGACAAAATAGATGTAGTTTATGCAAGCTCTGAAGTAGATGAATATGGACATGCTAGATTTGGAGGCATAAGTGGTGTAATTGCATCAGAAATAAGCAAACAAACAAAGATAGAGGCTAGAGGTCAAATTACAGGTTATTATGCAAGAGCAGGAGAGTGTAGGAAGTATGACAAAAGATTAGTTTCGTCATTAGCAGATAAGATAGCTGATATTCTTTTACGAGAAAAATATGGACGCATGCCTGTATTAAAGAAAATAGTTGATTTTCAGGAACTATATGAGTTTAATACAACAACAATAGATATGGGAAGTATTGGTAATTTCCCATTACCTAAAGACTATTATGATGATAATAATTTTCAGTTTACAGAAAAGTACATAGACTTTTTGTCTTACATGCTTGATAAGCCAAGACAAGCTGAATTTTTGTACGATTTCCCGAAAGTAGTTGTAAAATAAATATACATTAATAAATAGACCTCATAGACAAAAAACTATGAGGTCTTTAATTTTTGTGACTTATGATTAGCTTGTATTTTATTTGATTCTTTATTTCTATTTCCATAGCGTTTAATTAATTAAAAAGATTATTTACATGAAAACTAAAATTAAGATATTGTTTCTTTTATATTTTTGTTTTGTTATAAAAATTAAAGCAGATGAGGGGATGTGGATTCCTATGCTATTGGAATCAATGAATGAAACAGATATGCAGTCCTTAGGTTTACGTTTGTCGGCTAAAGACATTTATGATATAAATAATTCGAGCTTAAAAGATGCAATAGTTTTGTTTGGAGGAGGATGTACTGGAGAATTGATATCAAATAATGGATTATTAATAACAAATCATCATTGTGGCTATGGAGCAATACAACAGCATAGTTCTCTTGAAAATGATTATTTAACAGATGGTTTTTGGTCTAAAAAGTATGAAGAAGAATTACCTGTAACAGGTTTGAAAGTTACGTTTTTAGTTAAAATAGAAAACGTAACAAGTAGAATTTTAGAGGGTGTTGATATAAATACAGAAGAGCAATTAAGAAATAAAATTATTAAAGAAAATATAGAAATTCTAAAAAAAGAATATAAAACAGATGCTTTCCATGAAATAATAATAAAACCATTCTTTTATGGAAATGAATATTACTTATTTGAGAATATCGTTTATAAAGATGTTCGTTTAGTTGGAGCACCACCTTCAGCTATTGGTAAATTTGGAGGAGACACAGATAATTGGATGTGGCCACGTCATACAGGAGATTTTTCTGTTTTTAGAATTTATGCTAATAAAAATAATGAACCATCAGAGTATAGTAAGGACAATGTCCCTTATACACCAAAGAAAAGCTTAAAAATATCAATTAAAGGAGTAAAAAAGGATGACTTTACAATGGTTTATGGTTATCCTGGGACAACAAAAGAATATTTACCATCTTTTGCATTAGAGCAAATATTGGATGTGCAAAATCCTCATAAAATACAACTAAGACAGAAGAGATTAGATATTATTAATTCTGACATGAATTCCTCAAAAGAAATACGAATTAAATATGCTGCAAAACAATCGGGTATTGCTAATGGTTGGAAAAAATGGATAGGAGAGAGTAGGGGGCTGAAACAGATGAATGCTTTGGAGATAAAACGTAAACAAGAAATAGAATTTCAAAACTGGGTAAATTCTGATGAGGAGAGAAAAAAGAGGTACTCAAATCTTTTGAATGCTATGAAATATAATTATACTCAAATAAATCCGTTGTTAAAGGCTAATATATATGTTATGGAAGCTGGGTTAAGCATTGAGTTAATAGATTTTGTTATAGAGTTTGAAAGTTATTTAAAATATTGTAATTCAGAGGATGTTAATGAAAGAGATTTACAACAGAAAGTAACAATCTTATTGAATTTAGCAAAAGATTTTTTTAAAGATTATAACAAGCAAACTGATATTAGAATTTGCAAAGAGTTATTAAAAACATACAATGCAAATATAGATGAAGATTTTAGACCTGTTATATTTAAAGATATTCTAGCTAAATATAAAACTTTTGATAATTACACTGATTACTTATATCAAAATTCTCTATTTGTTAATAAAGAGGATGTTTTTAAAGTTTTATCATCTAACTATAAAAAAAGCTCTAAAATGATTAGCAATGATCCTGCATATAAATTAATGAAAAGTATTTTAGATGTGTATCAATTTAAAATAAGTGATAAATTGGATAGTTTATATAATGTGGAGTATATGTTACAAAGAAAATATATGCAAACGCAAATGGAAATGCAACCAAATAAAAAGTTTTATCCAGATGCAAATCTTACATTAAGAATTGCTTACGGAAAAGTAAATGATTATTACCCTAGGGATGCTGTTCATTATAATTATTTTACAACTATAGAAGGAATAATTGAAAAAGATAATCCGGAAATATACGATTATAAAGTTCCTGAAAAATTAAAGCGATTATACCATGATAAAAACTATGGAGAATATGCAGAAAATGGGACTATGCCTGTGTGTTTTATTGCATCAAATCATACAACAGGAGGAAATTCGGGTAGTCCAATATTAAATGCGGATGGACATTTAATAGGGCTTAATTTTGACAGAAATTGGGAGGGAACGATGAGTGATATAATGTATAATCCTGACCAATGTAGAAATATTTCATTAGACATAAGGTATGCTTTGTTTATAATAGATAAATTTGCTGAATCAAAACATATAATGAAAGACTTAGAAATAATAAAATAGCAAATTAAATAAAGCAATTTTTTTTGATTTTGTCAAGTAATATTTTTTGTGTTGCTGGTTTTATAATGTAATCATCCATTCCTTCTGATTTGTAATATTCTTCTTCGCCTTCCATAGCGTCAGCCGTGAGAGCTATTATAGGACACGTTCTTCTTTCGAGAAACTGTTTTTGATTTGCTTTGTGGCTTCTAAACCATCCATTATAGGCATATGAATATCCATAAAAACAACATCGTATTTATTAGGCTGAAATAAATTAAATGCTTCCAATCCATTTTTTGCAATATCAACAGTGCATCCCATTTTTTGCAACATCTTTTGTGTAATAATTAGATTTACATATTTATCTTCAGCAAGAAGGACATGTATTCCTTTTAATAAATTGTCGGAAATTATTTCGTCTTGTGTTTCATCAACATTATTCGCTAGGTTTTCAAGTATTTCACATTTAAAGGTAAACCAGAAATTACTCCCAACATTTTCCTTGCTACTGACTCCAATTTCTCCACCCATGAGATTCGCAAATTTTTTTGATATGCTCAATCCTAATCCAGTTCCATCAAAATTTTTTGTTCGAGAAGAATCTATTTGACTAAAGTCTTTAAATAATTTATCTAAATTTTCAGTTTTTATTCCTATTCCTGTATCAATAACTTCAACTTTTAATAAAGATTTGTATTTTGAAATATTTTTTTGTATAGAAATATTTATTTTTATCTCGCCTTTGTCTGTGAATTTTAAGGCATTTGAAATAAGGTTTGATATTATTTGTCTTAACCTATTTTTGTCAACTTTTATATAATTTGGTATTTTTTCTGTGTTTTTTATTATATTTATTTTTTTAGACAAAGCAATCGAAGCAAATACATCAAGAATTTCATTTATGAATTTGTGAAAGTTTATTTCTTGTTCAAAAAGCTCTATTTTCCCTGCTTCAAATTTAGATAATAGCAAAACATCGTTCACAATATTATGAAGCGTTTCAGCTGAAGACTTTATAAGATTAGCATATTCTTCTTGTTTTTTATTTAATTTAGTTTTTAACATGAAATCAATAATTCCGATAATTCCACTTATAGGAGTCCTAATCTCATGACTCATATTGGCAACAAACTGTTGTTTTATTTTTGCTGATTTTTCTGCTAAAGATATTTTTTGTATATGTTTTTCAGCGTTAACTTTATCCGTAACTTCTTTTGAAAAAGAAAAAACTGCTACAGCTTTTTCATTATTTATTTCAGGAACAATTAGCCATTCATAATGTTTTAATTCATTATTTATCTTTATACTATAATTTGTGTTAATTATTTCTTGTTTGTGCAATGCTCTTCTCATTTCTTTTTCCCAAAAATCAACAAGTTTTTCATCAAATTCTAAATCTTTTAGTGTTTTTCCAATTACATTTTCTACTTTTGTATTCCCAAATATTTCAAATGCTTTATTTACAAAAAGTATTTTTAAATTTGTATCATATTTTTCAATCACTTCTGTTGTATTTTCTATCAGAGTTCTATATTGTTCTTCGCTTTTTCTTAGAGCTATTTCTATTTTTTTATTTTCTGAAATATCTTCGAATATATTAACAAACCATCCTTTTTTTATACTCAAACTTGTTATTTTAAAATATTTGTCCATCGGAGCAAAGTATGTTTCAAAAGTATGAGGCACTCCAGTTTCTGCTACTTTTGAATATATGTCAAAATAAGGAGGGTTTCCAGTTTTATATAATTTAGTTGCATAAGTTCCTTTAGCATCGGAACATTTTACGCCTGTATGTTTTTCAAAAGCACGATTACAATCAATTATTTGATAATCTACAGGTAAACATGATCTATTATATATAATTTTATGTATAGCAACCCCTTCAAGCATGTTTTCATACAAACCTCGATATTGTTCTTCGCTTTCTTTCAATATCAAATTTAATTCCAATAATTTATTATTACTAACTTGTAATTCTTCATTCTGTGATGCGATTTCTTCGTTTTGTGATGCGATTTCTTCATTTTGAGTTTCTAATTCAATATTTTTGTTGTAAATTTCTAATTCAGCCTCCAATATTTCTGTAATATCAATAATAATACCTTCAATAAAACTAGTATTGTTTGAAACACTATAATTGTAATTTTTTTGAATTAACCATTTAATATCTCCATTTTTTGTTATTATTTTAAATCGGATATTATGTAAAAAATCGTCACTACGATTATCTTTCAGGCTTATTATAAAATTATATTTATAATCAGGGTGTATGATTTTTGTAAATAATAAAGGGTCTTTCTTAAAATCATCAGCACTATATCCTGTTATTTCTAAGCAAGATTCATTAATAAATTCATATTTAAAATAGGGGAGAGATAATTTGAAAATAATATCTTTAGTATTTTCTGTTATTTTTCTATATTTTTCTTCACTGTCTAGTATTAAATTGTTTTTGCTAATGATATAATTAGCAACAAAAACACTAATTACAGCAATAATTATAAAAAAAATAAAAATAAAAATATTTTCTATGTAGTGATGGGTACTTGTGTAATCATGACGAAGCATTTCTAGAAATGATCCTTCATTATATATTAATGATTCAACCATAACATTCAATACACTCAATAATACTCCAGCTAACAATGATGCAATAACAATTGTTATAATAAAGAAACTTCTGGATTTTAATATTTGCCTGATTTTTTTCATTAAAACATATGTTCTAAATTTAAAATTTCATCAATACAAATTTTTATTATAAAAAACAAAAATAATAAATAAAAATAAGAAAAACAAAATAAAAAAAATTACAGTTGTTTTTATATTTTGTAATCTTGTTTTGTATAATGAGTAGTTTTTCAACTAAGGACTGCGAGAAGTTTCTAAGGAATAAGTAGTAACATAGGGTTTGCTTCCATGTAGGCAGTTTGTGTGAGGCTTGTGTTTTTAAACAGTATGAAGTTATCAGTGGCATTGCCCAATGAG
>MEOD01000094.1 GCA_001768555.1 Bacteroidetes bacterium GWF2_29_10 | reverse complement strand
TTGCGACACCCAAAAAGGTGTCGCAAAAATTATAAATTATTGATTTACTGAAATTTGCAAAAGAAGAAAAAATCAAGCGACGAAGTCAGGAGTTTGCGTAAGAAGGACTTCATGTGAGTTTTCAAAGAATTATAATTTTCAAGTCCAATAAGCATTTTTTTTTAACATTATTATTTCTGCGACAAAGATAATTTATTGTAAATATAACTATTGATTTTTTTTAATAACCAAATTATTTATTCGTTATTTAAGTTTCCTCTATTACAATTTTGTATTTTGTAGTCTTTTAATAATATTTGTCGGAATTTTTTTTCAGCAATATAAAGTTTTGCCACTTTTTTTATAGGAATAGCCGATTTATATTTTTGATGATATTCTTTTCTAAGTTCTAACATTTTTTGTGAGACTATAATGTCATTATCTGCTATCTGCTCAGCTTCTTTATCTGTTAATGCATCTATACTACCAATAGAATTACATATTTTTTTGCATTTGTTGTCTTGATGAATAAGTTGTTTTTTATTTTCAAACTCATTATAGATAGGCCAAAAAACTTGAGCTTCAGTAGATGTTAACTCTAACTCTTTTGTAATAAAAGCTATTTTTTTTGATTCGATATATTCTGATTTTTCGTGAAGTTTAGCTCCAAATCTATTTTGAGAGAATGTTTGAAAACTAATAATTACAAACACAAAAATCAATAAATTTATTTTTTTCATAACATTAAAATATTTTAGTTTTATAAAATTTAGTAATATGATTCATCCATATAATCATTTTCTAACAAGTAATTATCTATTTCTATTTGTTTATCGTTTTTTAATGGTTTGTTAACAGAGTATGATTCTACTATATCATAATAAAAATCATCATTAATGTCATTATAAGATTCTGTTAGTAAATAATTTTCTATTTTAATATCATTATTTACATTATATTTGTTGTTATATAACAAAAGATTTGTCAATAAAATAAATCCTAATATAATTGGCAATGAATATAAAATTGCTCTTTTATTAAGAAATATATACTCTAAGATTATTGAGTAATATGATTTATTTATATTTTCTTTTTTACTTATATCAATGTTATTGGTTGATGATATTATGTTTAGCTCCAACTGATCAAAATAATTATCAGGGATATGGAAGTGAAAATTTTCTTCCCCTTTTTTATTATTTTCTAATATTTTTGATGTATTTTCTTTCATAACTACTTATTTAGACAATAAAAAGATAACATGGTTTAATTGTCTGATACATATTTTTCAATTTTTTTTACTGCATGATGATAAGATGCTTTCAATGCGCCTTCAGATGTATTTAATATTTTACTCATTTGTTCATAAGAAAAGTCTTCAAAATATTTCATATTAAAAACCAATCTTTGTTTGTCTGGTAATTTTATTATAGCTTCATTTAGCTTTTTCTCTATAAAATCCCCTCTAAAATTTTCAGGTGCATGTAATTTATTTAATAAATCCAGCTCTTCATTATTAACAGAAAAAAAAGAAAATTTCTTCTTCTTTTTTAAAAAATTTAAAGTTTCGTTTGTTGCAATTTGATATATCCATGTGTATAGCTTTGACTCTCCTTTAAATTTATTTATATTTAACCAAACTTTTATAAATGTTTCCTGAGTTAAATCATCAGCATCATCATGGTCAATAACCATACGCCGAATATGTCTATAAACATCTTTTTTATAGATATTTACTAATTCTTTAAAACCTACCTCAATATTAATTTTTAGTAAATTAAGTATTTCTGTATCTTTGTTTTCTTTCATTAAGGTAAATTGCACAAAATAATTTCACGAATTTTTTGGTAAATATAATTACATTTGTAAATATTTATAAAAATATTAATAAAAAATGCCAGGAATAATAAACCTTCTCCCTGATTCTGTAGCAAATCAAATTGCAGCAGGTGAAGTAATACAAAGACCAGCTTCTGTTGTAAAAGAGTTAATAGAAAATTCTATTGATGCAAAAAGTAGTGTAATAAAATTAATAATAAAAGATGCGGGGAGAACATTAATTCAAATAACAGATAATGGTCTCGGGATGAATGATACTGATGCTAGGCTTTGTTTTGAGCGTCATGCTACATCAAAAATAAAAAGTGCAGAAGATTTGTTTAAAATTAGGTCAATGGGCTTTAGAGGAGAGGCTTTAGCAGCAATTTCTGCAATTTCTCAAGTAGAGATGAAAACAAAACAAGAAAATAGCAATTTAGGAACAAAAATAGTAATAGAAGGCTTTGAATTCATATCTCAAGAGTCTGTAAATTGCTCAAAAGGAACTAGTTTTGAAATAAAGAACTTATTCTTTAATACTCCAGCAAGAAGAAATTTTTTAAAGTCAAATGCAGTAGAATACAGGCATATAATTGAAGAGTTTGAAAGAGTTGCTTTATCTTTTCCCGAAATATCGTTTTATTTGTATAATAATGATCAAGAAATATATGCTTTAGAAAAAACAAATAATTTAAAACAAAGAATAGTTAGTTATTTTGGGAGTAGCTATAATCATAAACTAATTAACATAGAAGAAAACACAAAATTATTTAAATTATCAGGTTATTTATCAAAACCAGAACATTGTAAAAAAACACGAGGGGAACAATTTATTTTTGTAAACAATAGATTTATTAAAAGTACTTATATTAACAATGCAATAATAAATGCTTACTCTCAGTATGTTTCATCCGATTTTTTCCCTTCTTATTTTATTTATATAGATATTGATCCTTCTAAAATAGATATAAATATTCATCCAACAAAAACTGAAATAAAATTTGAAGATGCAACAACTTTATGGTCTATAATTAATTCTTCTGTTAGAAAATCCATAGGAACGTTTGCAAATGTTCCTACAATTGATTTTGAACAGAATAAATCAATAGATATACCTCACATTACAAAAGACACTACATTTAAAATACCAGAAGTAACAGTTGACAAAACATTCAATCCTTTTGATGTTGAGAAGAAGCTCGATAATAGAATTCAACAATATTCTAATAAATTTAAAGATAAAGGTTCAATCCCAAACAATTGGGAATTATTATATAATAAATTTGAAAGCATTCCTGAAATTACAGATAAAGAATTACCTACAGTAAATTTAAATAATGATTCACAAATAAAAAACTTTCAAGAAGAAGCAAAAAAAATCACAAACTTTGATAACAATTATTTATTAATTCAAAACAAAGTAATTGTTACAAAATTAACATCGGGGTTAGTATTTATAAACATAAAAAGAGCTATTGAACGAATTTATTTTGAACAATATTATAACAATTACAAAAACAATAAATGTTATTCAAATCAAATAATATTCCCAATTAGCTTTTCTTTAGCAGAAGATAAAATTAAAATATTAATTGAAATAGAAAACGAAATAAAGAGCATGGGTTTTGATTATGAAATACAAAATAATAATAATGTTTGTATAAATGGAATTCCTGATAATATTAAAGAAGCTGATTGTGAAGACATTTTTAATGATAGTATAAACAATCATGTAGAAAAAACAAAAGATGTAAATTATGAAAAAATTATAGAAATATCGAAAACTCTTGCAAAAAAAGTATCTTTAAGAATAAAACCAAATACTTCTGAAGAAATCAACAATATTATTGCAAAATTATTTTCATCTTCGCAACCTGAATATTCTCCAGACTGGCAAAAAATTATAAAGATAATTGCTTATGAAGAATTAGATAACTTATTCATTTAAAAAACAGAACAATATGAATGATAACAATTATAGACCAAATGGATTTAGTTTTTTACCCACTATAATTAAAAATATTATAATTATTAATGTACTCCTATTCCTTCTTAAAATAGCTCTTTATGATAAAATTAATTTTGATATAGATAAATACTTAGGATTACATTTCTTTTTAGCTGATGATTTTAAGCCTTATCAGATAATATCATACATGTTTATGCATGGAGACTTTACGCATCTGCTTTTTAATATGTTTGCTTTATGGATGTTTGGTTCAGCTTTGGAAAATTTCTGGGGAACAAAAAAGTTTATAATATATTTTCTTGTTACTGGCCTTGGGGCTGCCTTTTTTCACTATTTAATATTGTATTATAATGAACTTCGTCCTGCTATAGAAATTATAAATAACTATATAAATAAACCTGATATTAAGGAGTTTGAAAGCACAATTTTGCTTATTACAGAAAAAATTCATTTCAATAATTCCATGCGTGATCTTTACAATGAATTTATTAATACGTACAATACACTGGCATGGAAAGATAACCAAAATATTACAAATCTTTCCGTTGAATTTATGCAACAATTGAAAACTGAAACTTACAATGCTCCCAATATAATAGGAGCATCTGGTGCTGTTTTTGGAATGCTATTAGCTTTTGGTATGATTTTTCCTAATACATTAATATATCTTTACTTTTTTATCCCTATTAAAGCAAAATATTTTGTTATTATTTATGGTGCATTGGAAATATATCTAGGTGTGTCAAGAAACTCTAACGATAATGTCGCTCATTTTGCTCATTTAGGCGGTATGATTTTTGGTTACATCTTAATCAAATACTGGGATAAAAAAAAACATAATTACTAATGAACCTTTTACACGAGTTAAAGAAGCTATTTAAAACAGGGAATATTATTACAAAAATAATAATAGTCAATATTTCTGTATTTGCAGTTGTTAATATAGTTAATTTGTTTGCGTTTCTATTAGCAAAACAAAGTAATGTATTTATGGACATATTGGCATTACCTGCCTACTTGCCAAAACTAATATTAAGACCTTGGACAATATTGACTTATATGTTTTTTCATGTAGACATAATACATATTTTATTTAATCTTCTTATATTTTACTGGTTTGCAAACATATTTAAAGAATATATTGGTGAAAAAAAAATACTTCTTAACTACCTTATTGGAGGTATATTTGGTGGAGTTTTATATATATTGTTCTACAATATTTTTCCTGTCTTTGATCCATATTTAAGGCAGTCATTAGCATTAGGAGCATCGGCTTCCATTTATGCTATTGTAATCGCTATTTCAACGTATATTCCAGATTACAAACTAAATCTAATGTTTGTTGGACCTGTAAAACTAAAATATATTGCTCTTATTTACATTGCTATTGATTTAATAAGTATACCTAAAGGCAATGCTGGTGGTCATATCGCACATATAGGCGGAGCATTATGGGGCTTTATTTACGCCTTAAACCTAAAACAAGGAAACAATCTATTAAAAGCATTTGACAACTTAGAATTTAATTTTACAAAAAGAAAAAGCAATCTTAAAGTAAAATACAAAAGACCTATAAATGACTACGAATATAATAGTGAAAGAGCTGAAAGACAAAAGCAAACAGACATTATATTAGATAAAATTGCTAAATCTGGATATTCTAGTCTTTCTTCTCAAGAAAAAGAATTTCTTTTTAACCAAAGCTCTAAAAAATAAAATGATATATAAGCTTATAAAAAAAATTGTAATATTTCTTAATGTGATATCAGCATTGGGTTTATTCCTTTCTTATAGCGCATCTTATGTTAGTCCTGAAATATCATTATTTATTGCTTTTTTTGGCATTGCATACCCTATATTCCTTATTTTGAATATCTTTTTTATAATATATTGGATAATAACACTAAAAATATATTTTCTTTTATCTTTATTTTCTATTTTAGTAGGATACAACCATATTTTTAATATATACCAACCTGATAAACAAAAATCAAAAATCAATCTTGCTAATTCACTAAAAATAATGTCTTTTAATGTCCAAACATTCGATTATTACAATAGAGATAAACCAATATGGCAAAGAGATGCAATATTAGATTTTATAAAAAACGAAAAACCAGACATTATTTGCCTTCAAGAATATTATTCCAATAATTTAGATTGGTTTGACAATTCTAAAAGTATAAAAAATAACCTAAACATTAAATATTATAAAGCTTCTTTTACTAAATATATTCCTAAAAAAAAGTTTAAAAAAGAAATAGGATTAGCTATTTTTAGTAGACATCCAATAATAGGCTTCAAAATACTCGATATTGATACTACTAGAAATAAAAAAATGATGTATTGCGATATATTATACAAATCAGATACAATTAGAATATTCAATGTACATCTTGAATCAATAAGATTTGGAAAAGAAGATTATATGTTTATTGAAGAAATTAACGATAAAACTAACAACGCAAATTACCAAGTAGGAATAGCAAATATTTATCAAAAATTAAAAAGAGGGTTTACATTGAGAACGCCTCAGGTTAATATCCTGACTAAATACATTAACAATACAAAAACGCCATACATAGTATGTGGCGATTTTAATGACACCCCAACATCATACACATATCATCAAATTGCAAAAAACAATAAGGATGCCTTTGTTGAAAGTGGCGAAGGTATTGCTCAAACATATATTGGAAAATTCCCTTCATTTAAAATTGACCATATTATTTATAGTAATGCCATAAAATCATACAATTTTAAAATCCACAAAGACATTTACCTTTCTGACCATTTCCCTATATCATGCTACATAAAATTAAAAAAATAAATTCGGAATTATCTTTGCTAATTCTATATCTATATTTGTGATACACTCTATGAATACCTATTTTTATTTAAAGCATATCTAAATTAGGGGAAATTTTTAATGGAATTTAAAAATGTACACATTTTACATTAATATACGAAATGTTAATTACAGGTAAAATCCAATAAAGGTAATTATTCAAACACATAAATGTTTACTAAATGTACACTTTATTCCTACTACTAAAAACATAGGATACAAAAGGAATACATAAAGCAAAAAATATTACCAAAATAAAAAAAACATACAACTAATTGCTATTTTTGCGAAATAATTTAAGGTAAACTATAGACTAAAAATGAAAAGATATAAAAAAAATATTAAATTAATTTTTTCTTTAAGCATAATAACAATTACTTTTGTAACAACCATAATAATTGGGCTAAGCATATATTTTGAGCGATTTTACTATCAAGAAAAAATGGTAAAAGAAACAATGCAAAAACATGTTGAAAATTTACACTTATTTTTGCAGTATACAAATGACGAACAAAAAAAAGAGTTCCAAAATAATTTAAATATTGCAAAAAATCTTCTCTACAAATCAAATGATGGCATCTTTGTATTGTCGGACAGTTTAATTGATATAAACAATAATAAGGGAAACCTAAATATTAAAGTGCCAGCCATATTTAAAGGTAATGTTTTAATTAATAGTGATAATTTTATTGGTAATATAGCTGTTAATATAGATTCAAAGGTTGCTATTCTTCAAAATACTAGTTTAGGATATGTTGCTGTATCTTCAAATATATTAAAGTTTGATGGTACTACTACTATTGGAACATATTTAGACATTAATCCAAATATATTAAACTCATTGAAAAATGGGAAAACTTATATGGGCAATATAACCTTTGCTAATGTTCCTCAAAATGTAGCAATAGAACCCATTTTAATTAATAATAATATTGAAGCATTATTAGTACTTGCAAAAACAACAAATACCAATATTTCAAATTTAGAAAATATATTTAACAAAACTAATGTTTATAAAAACGATCGTGCGTTTTTACTAAGTAAAAAAGGGTCGTATCTATTACATCCTTTTTTAAAAGGGAAAAATATTGCAAATACTGAATTTTACAAAAAGTTATTAATGCAAGGCCATACTGAAGGATATTTAGAAGATATTGAAAACGGGGAATTAAATATTATTTATTACAAATATTTTCAACCATATCAAGCATATATAGGAATCGCTGTAAACAAAAAAGAAGCAATTAATGATACTTTAACTAATTTAATTGTTTTTATTTTAATAACAATAATACTTATAGTTTTAGTTCTGTATTTTATTATAACAAAGCTAACAGGTTATATTATAAATCCAATAAATTATGTTTCAAAAATAATAACAGAGTTATCAAAAGGAAGTTTAGCGGCAGAAATAGATACAGAAATAGATAGAGATGATGAAATAGGAAATATTATAAAACCTATTAACCTCCTTATTCAAGGAATTAGAAAAACTACAAATTTTGCTTTAGAAATAGGTAAAGGAAATTTTGATACTGCTTATGAGCCAATGAGTAAAGAGGATACTTTAGGCAATGCTCTTATTAGTATGAGAGATAATTTAAAACTAGTCACACTTGAGGACAAACAGCGCAATTGGATTACTAGTGGCCAAGCGCAAATAGGAGATATCTTAAGGCAACAAATGAATACAGAAGAAGAATTATATAATGAAATAATTTCTTTTGTAACAAAATATCTTAAAGCTAACCAAGGTAGTATATTCTTAATAAATGAAGATAATCCAGAGGAAAAATTTATCGAATTAGTTGCAACTTATGCATATAGTAAAAGAAAATATATAACAAAGCGAATGGAAATTGATGAGGGTTTGGTTGGGCAATGCGTACTAGAAGGTGATACACTTTTTATTACTGATGTTCCTGATTCTTTTATTAATATAACATCTGGATTAGGTGATGCAAACCCTTCTTGTATAGTAATAGTTCCTTTAAAAGTTAATGATAAAATACACGGGGTTATAGAAATTGCTTCTTTTAAAATATTTGAAAAATATGAAATAGAATTTATAGAAAAACTTTCAGAAAGTATAGCATCTACAATTTCAAATTTAAAAATAAATATAACAACACGCATATTATTAGAAACAACTCAACAACAAACAGAGCAAATGCGTTCTCAAGAAGAAGAAATGCGTCAAAATCTTGCTGAGCTTGCTGCAACTCAGGATAAGATAAAACGAAATAATGTTGAGTTAGAAAATACATTTAATGCAATGGATGCCGCAATGGGGGTAATCGAATATGATTTAGATGGAACTATCGTATTTGTGAATAAATATATTACTGACATATTAGAGAAAAAAGCAGAAAATATTATTGGAACAACTTTTAATTCATTAAGTATTTCTGAAAATAATATTGATAATATGTGGAATGAAGTAAAAGCAGGGATATTAAATAAAATAGAAAAATATTATATAGTTAATGATTCTAAAAAGGTATGTTTTCAAGAAACATACTCTTTTAAAAAAGATCCAAACGGAAACATAATAAGGATAATGGCAAGCATGATTGATATTACTGATGCGAAAGTTTTATTATTTGAAACTCAGCAACAAAATGAAGAAATGCGTGCCCAAGAAGAAGAAATGCGTCAAAACTTAGAAGAACTTGCTGCTACACAAGAAGAATTAGAAAGACAAAAAAACGAGCTCTTAAAAACTCATGAAGACATGGAAGGTTTGGTTTCTGCTGTAAATAATTCTATTGGAAGCTTAGGTTTTGATATAAATGGAAAAATACTTGGCGTTAATGATTTAGGCGCTGAAATAATTGGTTATAGTGACAAGAAAAAGCTTAAAGGCGAGCTGTTTTCATCTTTACTTAATGATGAATCTAATAGCATAAATTTCTATGACAATTTAATTGACAATTTATCTAAAGGGAAAATAATATCTAATACATTAACCATTAAAACAAAAGATGGAAATATTAAATATTTAAAATCAAGCTTTTCTCCAATTAAAAATATTAATGGACAATTTGATAAAGTATTCTACCTATTTATTGATGTGACTGAAAATAAAAGATTATTGATGGACTCACAACAACAAAATGAAGAAATGCGTGCTCAAGAAGAGGAAATGCGTCAAAACTTGGAAGAACTAGCCGCTACACAAGAAGATCTTCACAGAAGAGAAGAACAATTAAACGTTCTTACTCGAAACCAAGAATTAATTATAAAAGAAAAAACATCTCAATTATCAGGATTTGTAAATGCTATAAATAGTACCGTAGGAAGTATTATGCTTGACAGAAATCATATCATAATCGACACTAATGAAAACTTTGAAGAACTATTAGGGTATAGTAAAAGTGCTCTTAAAGGACAAGATTTAAACTCCTTTATTTCAGATAAATATAAGGAAATATTTGCACAAAACTGGAAAAACATATTAAACGGCGAAGTCCTTACTAATGAAATTTCCATGAAAAAAGAAAATGGAGAAAATATATGGTTAAGATCTACTTTTAATGGCGTACATGATGATGCAGGTAATATAGTAAACGTTTTAAATATTAATATAGACATTACAACCCAAATAACATTAAACGAACAAATTACAGACAAATTAGAGCAAGAAATGATACATAGTGCTAAACTTGTTGCTCAAGGAAAAATAATGGATGATTTAAAACGGGAATTTAAATTTAAAGAAAGAAAACTTAAAGAAAAAATAGAACAGTTAAATAACCAATTTATTAATAAAAACTAAAAGGAGAAATTTTCATGGCTCAATTTGTATCGTTCGAATCTAATGTAGAAGTATTAGGAGGTGTCGTATTATCAATTATTGATGGAATGTCTGAGTATAAAGAAATAGGCATTAAAATATTAGAAGATAATGGAATAAAAAACATTCAATCTGATGGATGGTATTCTTTACAATCATTATTAGATGCATTCAAAGAAATCTCAAATAAACTAGGAGAACCTACTCTATATCTAATAGGATATCGTATTCCTGAGAACGCTGTGTTTCCTCCAGATATTGACACATTTGAAAAAGGACTTGCTCTTATAGACATGGCATACCACATGAACCATCGTAATGGTGATATTGGCTATTACAAATACATCGCAGTTGATGAAAATAATGCTAAAGTTGAGTGCAAAAACCCATATCCTTGCGAATTTGACAAAGGAATTATTGCTTCTATGTCAAAAAAATACCCACCAGTAAATATTGGTGAAGATGGTGTTATTATTATCTTAGATGAAGATTCTGAAAATAGAAAAAATGGGGGAGATGTATCCACTTATGATGTTATGTGGTAACATACCAACTTATTCATTCTAATAATTATTAATATTACAGAGGCGTCATATCTTGGCGCCTCTGTTTATATCCGCTTAGGATTCGCTGAAAAAGTCAAAACTTATATTTATAATAAATTTTATTTTTTGTAGTAAATTATCTTTGACAAAAATCACAGCTAAAAACAAGCAAACCATCACGGTATCAATTCCAAAATTCCTTGTTGTACTTTCAATGTGCCTGCAACAGTACCCATATTTGTTATAACCATGTTTGTTGAGCCAGCTTGACCCATCTCTAAAAGAGATACGTTTAATGGATCTCCAGGATTAATAATTTGATACCACCCCCGATTTGTGTGTCTGGGTACTAAAAAAAATGTGTCTTGTAAAAATTTTAGATTTGTAAAAAAAACAAAAATATT
>MEOD01000093.1:57973-65870 GCA_001768555.1 Bacteroidetes bacterium GWF2_29_10 | reverse complement strand
AAAACATAAGCTAATTGAAAAATTGTTTTCAGAAGATTACTGGGAAAATTTAGACTAATTTTGAATTGGGTGTCGCAATGACGAAGTCAGGAGAATGAATTAAAACAGAGTTTCTTTTTGTTTCTTTTTATTTACAATATTTTTTTCCACAAAAACAGTTTTTTCTGTGTATGGATTATAGTTTGAATAATAAAGTACAGATGAAAGAGTCATTGGTGTAGGTGTAAAATCTTGCACTTGTTCAGGATATATTCTTAATCTTTGTAGTTTTTTGCTACATGTTTTCATATCTTCTAATTTGCAGTCAGGTAAACTTGAAACAATATATGGGACTATTTCTTGTCTCAAATTATATTTTTTGTTTATATTATCAAAAATGGTTTTAAACTCTATAAATTTTTCAAAATCAGGTTTCCTTATCAAATCTAAAATATGTCTTTCAGTGTGTTCTGGTGCAACTTTTAGTCTCCCTGATACATGATCCAATATTAACAATTCCGTATATTTGTCTAATTGGTTTTTTCTGATAATTTCTTTGTCATCAGAAAGGAGCATATCATATCTAACGCCACTACCTATAAATGCTTTTTTTATTCCCTTTATAGAATTAATTTTTTTATACAAATTAATCAATTTTGAATGGTCAATATTTAAGTTCTTGCAAATACCAGGAAAGATACAAGAACTGCGCTTACATTCCTTGCATTTGGATTTATCAATTCCTCCCATGCCATACATATTAGCAGAAGGTCCTCCAATGTCTGACAAATATCCCTTAAAATTAATATGTTTCGTTACAATTTCTATTTCTTTTAAAATAGATTGCTCACTTCGATTTGTTATTTGCTTACCCTGATGCATTGAAATTGTACAAAAACTACAACCTCCAAAACAGCCTCTATGAATGTTTATAGAATTTTTTATCATTTCAAAAGCAGGAATATTTCCTCTTTTTATGTATTTTGGATGAGGCAAACGTTTATAAGGAAGTGAATAGTATGTGTCAATTTCTTTTTCTGTAATATTATGAAATGGGGCATTAACAACTATATTTGCGTTTCCAATCTTTTGAATTATCACTCTATCACTTTGACAATTAGACTCTTCTTCAATCTGCCTGAACATTTTGGCAAATACTTTTTTATCTTTCAAACAAGATTCATGAGATGGGATTACCAAATTGTTATCGGACTCGGCAAATACAATCTTATTGTTTGTTATGTATGCTGTTTGCTTAATATCCGTTATATTACTAAATGATTCCCCTGCTTTTAATCTGCCAATTAGCTCCAATAATGGTTTTTCTCCCATACCATATATAAGCAAATCAGCTTTACTTTCTGCCAATATAGAAGGTTTCAGTTTATCCGACCAATAATCATAATGTGTAAAACGTCGCATAGAAGCTTCAATCCCTCCTAAAACAATAGGAACATCTGGATATAAAGTTTTTAATATATTTGTGTAAACGTAACTTGCATAATCTGGTCTAAAACCAGATTGGCCTCCAGGTGTATAAGCATCATTACTTCTCAAACGCTTTGCGGCTGTGTAATGGTTTACCATAGAGTCCATATTGCCTGACGAAACACCAAAGAACAAACGAGGTTTCCCCAATTTTTTAAAATCTCTTAGATCATCTTGCCAATTGGGTTGAGGCAGTATAGCTACTCTTAATGACTTACTTTCTATAAGTCTTGCAATTAAAGCATTACTAAATGCAGGATGATCCACATAAGCATCACCACTAACAATTATTACATCAACTTCATCCCAACCCTTTTTTTTAAGTTCTTCTTTTGTTATTGGTATCCAATCAATATTTTCCAACATTTATCAATTCTTATTTAATTACCTTATATTTGCTTACATTATAAGAAACCACAAATGTAGGAATAATTAATTACTATATGATAATTTGTTTAAACACTACTCTTTTTATTATTCACTATGTAGTAGCGGTTATGTTTTGTCTTTATTTTTGCTTGGCTTGATTATTGTGAAATGAGATCTAATTAATAACTTAAAAATCAAAAAAAATGAAAGCATTAAAAATATTTATTATAACTTTATTGGTTATATCTTTTGGCAATGGTTTGTATGCCCAAAAACAAAATAATTCTAAAAATGTAACAACAATAAAAACGGAAAAGATAAAAGTATATGGCAACTGTGGTTCATGTAAAACTAGAATAGAAAAAGCTGCTAAGATGAAAGGTGTAAGCAAGGCCGATTGGGATATTAAAACAAACATGCTTACTTTGGTATATGACACATTAATGGTGAAAAAAGAAGATGTAGAAAAAAAGATAGCTTCAGTAGGTCATGATACCGAAAAATTCAAAGCAGATAGCAAAAAGTATGAAGCTCTTCCTGAATGTTGCAAGTATAGAAAATAAGCATAAGCAAATTATGAATTGAGAATTATTGTTGTTCTTTTGGAGAGGATTTATTAAAAGAAAAATATTTTAAGAATTTTGACAAAGGATTAAAGTTATGGAACCATTAGTAAAAAAGAGTTTTCCTGTAATAGGTATGAGTTGTGCTTCTTGTGCTCTTAATGTAGAGAATATAATTAAAAGCCAGAAGGGGGTAAGTAATGTTTCTGTAAATTTTGCATCGTCATCAGTTTTTGTGGAATACAATCCTTTAATAATAGATGGAACTGCATTAAAAAAGGTTAGTCAGTCAATCGGGTATGATATAATAATAGATGAAAAGGAAACGGAACAAATAGCAGAGATTGTCCGCAATGAATTTGTAATACTGAAACATAATACTATTTGGGCATTAGTATTGACATTACCCGTTGTTGTAATATCAATGTTTATAATGGATATGCCTTATGCAAATTGGATAATGTTATGTTTTACCACTCCCGTTGTGTTTTGGTTTGGCAGAGTATTTTTTATAAATGCTATACGACAGTTAAAATATAGGAAAGTAAACATGGATACTCTAGTGGCATTAAGTACAAGCATAGCATATCTTTTTAGCCTGTTAAACACTATATTTCCTAATTTGATAAATCATGGGGAATTGCATCAGTATGTTTACTTTGAAGCCTCTGCGGTTATTATTGTTTTTATATTATTCGGGAGATTGCTAGAGGAAAAGGCAAAGTCGAATACTTCGTCAGCCATAAAAAAACTAATGGGATTGCAACCAGCAACAGTTACTATGATTAATAGTGATGGATTGGAAACCGTATTGCCTATTTCGGAGATACAAGTAAATAACAAACTTAGAGTAAAACCAGGAGAGCGAGTTCCAGTTGATGGCGAAATTATAGAAGGTTCTTCATTTGTTGATGAAAGTTCTATAACAGGCGAGCCATTAGCAGTTGAAAAAGTACTAGGGGACAAAGTTTTTGCAGGTACGATGAATCAAAAAGGAAGCTTTATAATAAATGCACAAAAAGTGGGCAGTGAAACAATGTTGGCTCGAATCATCCAAATGGTAAAGGAAGCACAAGGGAGTAAGCCTCCAGTCCAAAAATTAGTTGATAAGATTGCATCTGTTTTTGTTCCTGTTGTTATAGTTGTGTCATTAATAAGTTTCACACTATGGATGTTACTAGGAGGTGATGATGCTTTTCCAAAAGCTCTTTTGGCAATGGTGTCGGTATTGATAATCGCATGTCCATGTGCACTAGGTTTAGCAACTCCGACAGCAATAATGGTTGGTATTGGGAAAGGAGCCGAGCAAGGTATTTTAATTAAAGATGCGGATGGACTTGAGCAAGCACAGAAAATTGACACAATAATACTTGACAAAACAGGTACTATAACGGAAGGTAAGCCGTCTGTCACTGATTGGATATGGTATTCAGATGATCGAAAGATATTAAAGCAAATATTATTGAGCATTGAATCGCAATCAGAGCACCCTTTGGCTGAAGCAATTGTTAATGATTTAATGAAAGAAACACTGCAAATTACATCAATTGACAAATTCGAAAGTGTTACAGGCAGAGGCGTTATAGCTATAGTTGAAGGCAAAAGATATATTATTGGGAATGAGAAATTGTTTGTTGAATTAGGAATTCCTTTAAGCAATGAATATATTGAAGTTGCAAAAGGTATGCAAAAGGAGGCAAAAACTGTATTGTTTTTTTGCCAAGATGCGAATATCTATGCTATAATAGCAATTGCTGATAAAATTAAGCCATCATCAGTAGATGCAATAGAAAGGTTAAAACAAAAAGGAATAGAAATACATATTCTTACAGGGGACAATGAGCAAACAGCAAAATCTGTGGCAAATCAAACAGGAGTAAATATTTATAAAGCAGGCTTGCTGCCTAATGAAAAAGCAGATTATGTAAAAGATTTGCAAAAGCAAGGGAAAAGAGTAGGGATGGTTGGAGATGGAATAAATGATTCTCAAGCAATGGCCCAAGCAAATGTGAGTTTTGCAATGGGTAATGGGTCAGACATAGCTATGGATGTGGCAAAAATAACAATTTCATCTTCTAATCTCGAAGCAATACCATCGGCAATAGTCCTTTCCAAACAGACAATCCAAACAATAAAACAAAACCTATTTTGGGCATTTATATACAACATTATAGGGATTCCTATTGCCGCAGGCATTCTTTACCCATTTACAGGCTTTATACTTAATCCAATGATTGCAGGAGCTGCAATGGCATTAAGTAGTGTAAGTGTAGTAAGTAATAGTTTAAGATTAAAGTTTAAAACATTAAAAAATTAGATATGAAAACATTGAAATTTAAAACTAGTGTTAGTTGTGGAGGATGTGTTGCAACAATAACTCCACACTTAAATAAAATAAGTGAAATTACAAAGTGGAGTGTTGACACAACATCCCCTTTGAAAATACTAACTGTTGAAACCACAGGAATTAATCCTGATGTTATAATTGAAACACTAAAATCGGTTGGATATAAAGCAGAACTTATTTCTTCCGAATAACAATGAGAAAGGCTCTACTTATATTTGTCCTTATTTATTCAACATCTTTCCAAATTAAAGCACATGAGACGTGGGTGCATGAGCTTATTATAAAAACAGCTTTCTTAAAACTACAATCAATGTATCAATTATCAGGAGGCGATACGCTTGACTTGATGGAAATGAAAAATATGATATTCAATGTTAATAATGAAAATATTAATTACGAAAATAATTTTAACAACAAAGATATATGGACTGCGCCATATTCAATAATAGCAGGAGCATATACAGAAGACTATTACGATCCAATATATGATTATAGCTTATTGAAATATGGAGGAGCTGAACCTGTATTGTCTCATTTTTGGAATGCAGATATGGGTAATGAGTATAAATCTTCTTTTCAGTATTACCCATTTGGTGTTTATGATAATTCATACCTAAAAGCATTGAAATATACATTAGGAGCAGATTATAACATGATAGATAATACAGAAAACTTAACTAATGGAAGTTATTTAGCATACAAAGCCTCAATCCCTAATATTATTGAATTTTATAAAACAGGTGATGCTAATATCAAAGGTTATTATATATTGCAAAATGATAATTACAAATTTGTAAGCAAACAGCAAAGTAATGTTTATGATATTCAGAAAAGAAAGCAGATAGCTTATAATGTTCTTGGACGCCTGCTGCATTTGCTTGGTGATTTGAGTATTCCTGCCCATGTGCATATACAGGAGCATCCTTGCGTGTTTGGAATAAGTGATTATTATGAACTATGGGTTGCAGGAACAGATTGCGACAGAAATCAACCAACAAATTATCCTGCAATCAAATACGCAAATAAATATCAAAATAAGTTAGGCGATAATTTGTTAAGCATAATTGATTTTGTTAATAATAATGACAATAACACAGAAATTATACATCATTTGTTTTATGTTATGGCTCAGTTATCTGACATGTTTTATTCTGGAGGAAATGGTATTATTTCACCAAATATTAAAGGTAATTATGAAAAAATAAATAGTTACGATGCATATCTTGACAGTATTTATTTAAATGTTAAAATCCCGAACCCTAAATCAATTAATCAAGAATATGCCGAACTTATAGCAGACAACACATTCGAATATTGTATAAATGCAAGCGCTTCTCTCCTATATTGGTTTGGAAAGGAAACAAACCAATTGAATACTCAAATTAATACAAACATTACTAATGCGCATGTGAAAACAGAGCCTAAATTTATAATAAATTATGAAACACCATACCTTACTGTTGATGGATTAAAAAACAATAATGGAAGTAATCTTTTTTTTAAACTAAATGATGTTTACGGTAGAACTTTATTCTATGATAAAATAAACAGCACCTCAAATCGCATCTATATTCCTAATTTGAAAACAGGAATATATATCTATTCAATTTATAATAATTCAGCACTTCTAACTTCAAAATGTAAAATATTTTAATCAATATCCAACAATGCTTTCCCTGATTCTTTCAGCAAACTTATAGCCCATTTTATAATTATAATGGAACTTAAAATTGCAGCAATAGTGTCAATATACGGAATATTCCATACTAGGGCAATTATTAGTCCAAAGATTGCCGAAAGACTGGTCAACGCATCTGCAATAACATGCACATAAGCAGCCTTAATGTTAATGTCTGCATGATCATTATCATGGTGCAATAAAAAAGCACTTGCAATATTTACAACTAAGCCTATAACTGCTACCAATATTGCTTCATTATAAACAATTATTTCAGGATTAAATAATCTTTCAGTTGCTTCAATCATAATAACAAAAGCAAAAAACAGAAGCATTAATCCACTACTATATCCAGAAAGAGATAGAATCTTGCTTGAATTTTTATTAAGATTATCATTTTGGGCAATTTTCCTAACTGCAACATAAGCTAACCAACTTAATCCTATAGCCAACACATGTGACCCCATATGAATTCCATCTGCCAATAATGCCATAGATTTCGTTGTTAGTCCAAAAACTATTTCGACAACCATTGTTATAGCTGTTATTATTACCACCCATAAGGTTTTATCCTCATTATGATTTTTTTTATTATGTTTCATTTAAAAAAAATGGTTTTACACAGTTTACATAAATTTTATTTATCATTAAATATGCCACAAAAATTTATTATAACATTCAACCCAATTACTATTTTTGTAATAATCTAATATTTAATATATTAGATTAAAATATTTAACTTGCTAATTTTCATTGCGTTATATTCTATTACTTTACCTTAAAGTCACCCTAAACCTACTTTGTTTACCAAAACACTGACAATGAGTATAATATTTAAATATAGGAAAACATAACGTGGAGGGGCTGACCCAAGAGGTCAATTTTCGACCCGACAAAATAGTCAAAGAGTTGATTAATATTGATATAACCCCATTAGTCATGGACTAAAAATTGACAAAAAATATCTTTTTAGTCAGTCCCTAAGACATACAATTTTTTCCTTAATTCTAATTTTTTGTAAACCTATTTTAGGACAAAACAACTTTTATAGTACCTTTTATGTACCTTTATAGTACCTTTCATGTACTTTTCATGTACAGTAATAGAATTTTCGCACTGATAATCAATTATTTATATAACTAACTAAAAATCAATTTTATACAATCCTTTAGAGTACGTTTAAAGTACGTTTACTGTACCCTAACAGTACCTATAATGTACCCTAAAAGCACTCAAATAACTAAGTATTTGATTATCAATACTAATGTTTATTAAAAAAATATTAACATTCTCATTCATTGTATGATTTTTTTCATATTTTTGTAAAATAACTACAACGAAAAATTTGCTACATAAAAGAATAATTAGATTAGGGTGAATTGGCGAAGGGAGAATCTGGGAATTATAACAAAGGAGTGTTGCAAAAAATGTTTTGTTAAAAAATGGATAAATTTCAAAATAAATATCGCATAC
>MEOD01000093.1:0-57938 GCA_001768555.1 Bacteroidetes bacterium GWF2_29_10 | reverse complement strand
TGGCATTTATTTTCTAACCATTGTAACTCAAAATAGAGAATGTAATTTAGGGAAAATTGTAGAGACGCACGAAAACGTAGAGACGCACGGCCGTGCGTCTCTACAATTATACGATTTTGGGAATATCGTTGAATCGGAATGGTATAAATCGTTTGAAATTCGCAATGAATTGTTTTTGGATGAATTTATAATAATGCCAAACCATATACACGCCATTGTTGTATTGGATAATCAATCACCGTTTATGGAATCACAACCAAATATTTTAAATTCAACAATTAAACGTAATCCTGCGATTCGTTTACCAAAATCAATTTCGTCATTTATTGCATGTTTTAAATCTGCTGTAAATAAAAAAATTGATAATTATATTGATGAGAATAAAATAACGATGCCCAAATACAACCGTAACAACCATTTTTTTCAACCCAATTACCACGATCATATTATCAGAAACGATTGGGAATACCAACGTATTAAAAACTATATAGTAAATAACCTCCAAAATTGGAATACCGATAAATTTAACAACAACAATGCCTAAACAAAGAGAAGCATGTTCGCAGAAAGAGAACCATTGAGAGACGAAATATTGGAATTAATAGAAGGAGAAAAACCAAGTGTATTGCAACGTAAAACGGTAGGTGAAAGAATTTTGAAAAAAATATTGAACTTTGTAGATACATTTATTAACGAAATGACAAGGAATTGAAAAAATTTTTATAAAAAATTAAATCAATCTAAAAAACTTATTTATATTTGTAATGATTTAGAAAATTAGTAATGGATTTTCATAAATCAAAATGGGAAAGTGAAACTATATATTTGCTGATTTGTAATATGCTTTTTATGCAATTGAAAACCAACAACCATAAATAAACAATTAAGCTATATAATATATTTAAGGTATAGCTTTATTTTTGGTGAGGTTATAAACAAGTTGGTGGTTAAATGTAAAAAAGACAAAACAAAAGTATTCTAACAATATTTATATGACTAAACTCAAACAAGTAGTTGAAAAAGAAATTTTCTTTTCAGAAAAAACAGGAAAAACATTTATCATTGGTGGTTTTTTTTTTATAATAATAGTTATAATTATATTTCTTATTTTTGGAAATTGGTCATTTTCGACAATACTTGATGAAGAGAAAGTCGCCCAATTTGGAGATTTCATTGGAGGAATAATTGGTAGCTTATTTTCTTTGGCTGGGGTAATTTTATTCTATGTCGCTTTAAAGGAACAAAGAAAAGACATTAACATAAATCAAGAAAATTTAAAAATACAAAATACGGCATTGCATCAACAAGTGGAAGAATTTAAAGCTCAGAAAACGGAATTAATTGAGACTAGAAAAGTATACGAAGAACAAACACTTTTATTTAGGGAGCAAACAAGTCTTTACAAGCAACAAACTAAAGATTTAAAAGAACAAACATACACGGCAAAATTACAGCAATTTGATAGTAGTTTTTTTTCATATTTAAACGTGTTTATTGAATTAAAAAATACACTTAATATAAAAAAAACAAATTATTTTGGGGACATTTATAAATCTATTTCTGAAGTAAATATTGAAGAACAAACGTTAGTAGCATCAATAGAATTAATTCAAGCTAAATATGTGGAGGTATTTCATAATAATAAAAGCGAACTTTCACATTATTTTAAAACTCTGTATAGAATTATTATGTTAATAGATTCAAGCTCTCTTGATGAAGATAAAAAACAACAATATTTTAAGTTGTTACGTTCTCAATTATCTGATGACGAGTTATTAATACTTTATTACAATTATCACACCCAATTAGGTGTTAAAGTTAGACCTTATGTTGTTAAGTATGATATCTTAAAGCATATAAGTATTTTAGATAAAATTGAAATTGGTTCAGATTTAAACGTTGATGTAAAATATGAGTTTGAGGATTTTCTTTCGGAAATAGGAGCATATATTATAAAGGGATTTAATAAATTCTCAAGTATTGAAGTAGCTGATGATGTAGATTTTTCAACTAATTCAAAAATTTTAGGAATTGAAGTATGGATTGAATTAAAAATAATAAGCGAATTCCAATTTATCTTAAAATTTATCAAAAATGATCTGGAAGATCATGAAACCTTAACGAAAGAAAGAATTAAAAAACTAATATCAAGGCAAATATACTCTGTACTTTTTCTTAATAAATTTAAATTGCCAGAAGAAGATCAAATTATTATCTCAACCATAGATTGTCCTCCAAATCTTGAATTTAATTTTAAAATAAAAAACATACAAAATATTTAACATGGCGAATTTGATAGAACAAAATTTTATTGATATTTTTAAGAATGGCTTAAAAATAACAGCTAGAACATTATCAATAAAAACCTTTTTAAGTGATAGAAATTTAAGAAGAATAGATTACAAACCATATTATCAAAGAAATTATGTTTGGGATAATGTAAAGCAAACATTTTTTATAGAAAGTGTAATTCTCGGTACTGAAATTCCACCGTTAATATTATTTAAATCAGGAACTAGTATTGAAGTAATTGATGGTAGACAACGATTTGAAACATTAAAGAGATTTATTGAAAATGATATTGTGCTAACTCAAAAAGGGTTAATGTCTTTACCTGCTTTATCAAAACAAACATTTAACAAATTAAAGGATGAAATTAAAAACGTTTTTTGGAATTCTAACATTCGTGTGTTTGAATTTGAAATTATTATAAGTGTAAATTCAAATATAGAGGATAAAATTAAAAAAGAAATATTTAGAAGATATAATACTGGAATAACACCACTAACGTCTGTTGAAATTGATAGTGCAAAATATGACAATGATAAACTGTCTGATATTTTCGAAAACAAGTTGAAAGACGACCATAAGTATCGTGAAGGTTTTAAAAAATGTTTTTTTCCAAACGAATTGGAGACTCCAGACTTATTAGAAAAAATGGTAGATTTCAAAAGGAGATCGTTTATATTGTCTAAATTCCCAATATCAAAGTATGCAACAGGTTCAGAAAGGAGTGAAATAATAAGCATACTTTATGAAACAGTTGTTAATAGTATTGAGAATTTAGATAGTGAATCCCAAAAATTTATAAACCAAATTAAAAAAGTAATTGAAATTCATGATAGATTTAATAAATCAGAGTTTAAACCTAAGTACAAGTTGTTATATGAAACAATTTTGTGGGCATTAAGAATAATTGATGCAGAGTCATTTGTTATTGATATTGAGAGAGAATATGAGACAATTCTCTCTCATTATAGAAAAAATGCTGATTTGTATTCTGATGAAAACTCATTTTTCTATAAGACTATAATTGACAGATTTACAGATACTGCTTATATATTTAGAAATCTAACAGGGCTGAATTTTGATATTTATCTACGGAGTAATGATTTTAAAAATGAGATAAAAACATTAAAACAAACAGATAGTGATGTTGAAGATGTAATAAAAAAACTTGAAAGTCTTAGAATAAACAAACCTTCTCCAATATCAAAACCAGTTGAAGAAATTCTTTCAGATGTAATTACAAATAAATATTTGATTCGTCCATCATATCAAAGACAAGAAAAAATCTCAATTGTCAAAGCATCTTCCATAATAGAAAGTATTCTATTAGGAATTTATTTGCCACCTATTTTTATTTATAAAAGAAAGTCTGGAGTAAAAGAAGTTGTTGATGGGCAACAGAGGTTATTATCTGTTATTGCTTTTTTAGGAAAGCAGTATAGAAATGAAAACGATGAATTAACGTTCTCCATTAACAATAGTTATAAACTTAAAGGACTAAAAATACTTACCAATTTAAATGGCAGTAATTATTCTTCATTGTCCAATATTGACAAAGATAAAATTTTAGATTTTGTAGTTGATGAAATAATAATTGAAGAGAATCTTAATGAGGGTTTTGAACCTACTGATTTATTTATTCGTTTAAATCAAAAACCTTATCCAATTAATAATAACTCCTTTGAGATGTGGAATTCAACAGTAGACAAAGAAATAATTGATAAAATAAAGAATGTAACAAATAAATATATCGCATGGTTTTTTAGCAAAGATACTACTGAAACCAAAGATAGAGCAGATAGAATGGAAAATGAAGAATTAATAACCATATTGTCGTATTTAATTCATCAAATTGACAAAGATAATACATACGAAAAAGTTTTGGGTTTATTTCCAAGGAGAGACAGAATAACATGTAGATTAAAGAATAAAACTGCAATTACTGATTTTCTGATAAAATTAGATGAGAGTATTACAGAAAAGGAATTATTTGTTAAAAGTATTGATAGGACGGAAACATTGATTATTAAATTAAAAGAAATATTTAATAATAGCCCAACTAAAGAAGAAATTAATTCATTTTTTAATGTTAAGAAAAATAAAACATTCAGAAGGTCTTATCAAGATTTTTATATCACTTGGTTGATATTGAATGCGTTTAAAACAGATATGAACGAAGTTGCAATTCTAAAGATTAAGGGAGATATTCATGAAATGTTAATGTTATTAAGAAATGGCAATAATCAAATAGTTGATGATAAATATTTTAATAATTTCATTAATTTGTTGAACTCAAAAGTTGTAATTGATAAATGTTAAATAAATCACAAGTAAAAGGCTATCTTGTACCAACAAACAAGCAAAACAATATCTATTAATCTGTTTTATGGAAATTGTTGTTGCAAAATATACAGAATTAAATAAATACATACATGTCAATAAATAAATTTATTGCAGAGTGTAAAAAGGTTACGGATACAAGAATGTTTAATAAAATAACTAGATTAAAGAAATAAAAATAAGAACCAAACACAATGGTGCGATTTTAAAATTTACCCAATCTCTCTCTTTGTCGCACTAAAATGGATAACTCTGGGAAGAGATTGAGCAAGTAAACAATACGTTTTCCCATAGTTATTTAGGAGACACATAAAAGTTTTTAATAAGCCACTACACTATTTATTAAGTATCCAAAACTAAAAAAAACTTAATAATTAGAACATTTTTTTACACGAATATATTTTTCGACATTTCGATAAATTGTTGCACTGTTAGCTGCTCTGCGCGCAGTTTTAATATATCTTTATCTATATTTGAGATATCACCTTTTGGGAGAGGCTTTAATGCGTTACTAAGCATTTTTCTTCTTTGATTGAATGCAGTTTTTACTAATATTTTTAGCAATTTTCTTTGTTCTGCATCCATAAAAAAACTATTACGAGTTAATCTAATTACGGCGGATTCAACTTTAGGAGGGGGATTAAATACCGTTGGAGGTACAGCAAATAAATATTCGACGTCATAAAAAGCCTGAATAAGCACGCTAAGAATGCCATAGTTTTTATTACCTTCTTTTGAGCAAATTCTTACTGCTACCTCTTTTTGAAACATACCAACTAATTGATTACACAACTCTATATTTTCAAAAACCTTAAATAAAATTTGAGATGATATATTATAAGGAAAATTTCCTATTATGGCTAAAGGAAATGAATTAAAAGTGTTAAGGTCTAGCTTAAGAAAGTCGCCCGATATAATTTTATTATTTAATGCAGGATAATGTTCTGATAAATAACGAATTGATTCTTCATCAATTTCTATTACAAAATAATTATCATAAATGTTTAACAAGTGCTTTGTAAGCACACCCGTACCAGGTCCTATTTCCAACACACAATTGCTAATATCATTTAATGAGTTTGCTATACTTTGTGCTATATTTTCATCCGTAAGGAAATGTTGTCCTAATGCTTTCTTTGGTCGAACGTAATTATTATCGTACATTAATTTTTAATTTATTATATCTCCTCTAAGTGTTCTGAATTTTTTCCTTGCTTCAACAACAAATAAGCTTCCTGGATATTTTGTAATTATTTCTTGATATAATTCCATAGCTAAAGTTTTATTATTAAATTCAGTTTCATTTAACAATGCCCTAGCATAAAGGGCATCATCAGCATATATATCTGAAGGAAACATTTCGCAAACGTACTTGTACAAACTATCAGCTTTATTATAATTCTTTTTTGATTCATATATGGTTGCTTGTTTAAAAATAGTTTCATCAACTATGCTATGCCATGGGTAAAGCTTAACAATCGAATCAAACGTTTCTAAAGCAAGATCTGTTTTATTTTTAAATAATAGGAAGTCAGCTCTTGCATACATTGATATTTCTGTCATAGAACTATCTTCACCTATATTGTCAGTTATAATTATAGATAAATCCATTGCATCATTTGAAATTAACTTTGATGTTGATGCTTTCAAAACATTGAGCTCATTTTGTGCCCATCTGAATTCTCCAATATAAAAGAAAACCTTAGCTTTTTTGAATTTAGCTAAATGCCCTATAGGATCATTTTTAAAATCACTTGCTACTTGCGAATATAAAAGAACAGCATCCCATAACTCTTCTGCAACTAAGTATATGTCAGCAAGTTCAACTTTGCACTCAGCACCTTTAAGCTGATTAACACTTCCCATATTTATTGTAGCATCAAGTTCGTTAATAGCCAAATCAATACTATCAAGGTAGAATGCTAAAATATGTGCATAATCTTTTATCAATGTAATTGTAGAAGCATTTTTGCCAAATTCATGAAAAAAATCTTCATAATTTTTCTTCAATTCAATTGCTTTTGTAATATCCTTATCTTTTGTTGTGATTTGCAAATATTGTATATTTACTAATTCATATTTAGCATTAAAGTAATAAGGATTGTCGCTCCCTTTATCTATTATGTAATGATAACATTTTTCGGCAGTTGCATAATCCTTATTTGCAACACATACAGAAGCTAAGTTAAATAATCTATTTCCATTTTCCTTTAATCTTCTATCCAATGTTTTCGACTGATTAAATGCTGGTTCAAACTCCCTTTCTTGAATAGATAGCCATATTAGCATTTCTGAAAAGACATATTCATTTGGATTACTCTGTATTTTAGCTATAAGCAAATCAAACAATGCATTTTTTATAATTTTATTGTCATCATTTTCTAATGCATTTTGTAAATAATTTTGCACATCATTAATATACAGATTGCTTATTTCAATAAGGCCTATATATTCATTAAGCATCTCTTTTATCTTGCCCATTTCCTGATAAACGGCTGCTATTTGCAAATTAAAAGTATTATCATTTGGGAACATTCTCTCCCCTATTCTTAATGTCCTTAAAGCATATTCATACTGCTTAATTTTTATAAATGAATTAGCTATTTCCGTGATATTACTCTTGTTATTTTTAATGTTTTTTAAAATATTATCAAATTGCTGATTACCTGATTTTTGATTGCCTGATAATATATAACTATTTCCAAGTTCTACTTCATAAACAGAAGTTGCAGGAAATAACTGAATCATTTTCTTTATAATTTTGCTTGCTTCTTTAAAGTCTTTTGTCTCATATAAACTATTAACATAATTATTAAATATTGTTTTTGCTACATTTTTATCGTTAATAAGCTTGTCATATATAATATTTGACTTATCATATTCTTTATTTTTATAATATTGATTAGCCAATTCTATACTTTCTTCATTCGTTTGGGCAAAAGATCCTAATGATAAAAAAGCTATATAAATAAAAAATATTAATTGTCGCATAAGTTGGCTGATATTATAAGGCTCAAAAGTACATAAAATAAATTATTTTTATTCAAAAGTATCCTAAATAAATAATGCTTCCCTAAATTGTTTGCATATAATTTATTGTTTTTTAGTTAAATAAAACGATAACATTATAATCAATACCAGATTATAGAATAGTTTACAAATAAAGATATTGTGTCTATTTGTAACCACCCTGTAAAAGTTATATGATATTGAAAATATAATATTTAACAAACGAGTTTAGTTGTAAATTATTTGAATATCTTGCCTTGCACTAAAAAAATTTTATTGATTATTGATAAGATTTAATATTTTTGCAAAAAATAATATTATTATTTATGAATAAATTAGCAGTAATAGCATTCGGAGGAAACGCCCTTATAAAAGGTGATCAAGCTGGAACTTTTGATGAACAAGAAAAAAATGTTTATGAAACTTGTTCAAACTTGGTTTACCTAATAGAAAAAGGTTATGACATTGTAATTGGACATGGTAATGGTCCACAAGTAGGCAATGTATTGCTTCAACATGAAGCAGGATTAAATAATTACAAAGTACCTAAAATGCCTCTTGACTTCTGTGTTGCAGAAACACAAGGATCAATAGGTTACATTATAGAACAACAACTTAAAAACGTACTTTTAAAACACAATATCAATAAAAATATAGTTACTATTGTTACTCAAGTTTTTGTTGATAAAAATGATCCTGCTTTTAGTAATCCCCAAAAACCTGTAGGTCCATTTTATTCAAAAGAAGAAGCTCAAAAACTTATAGATGAAAATGGATGGGTATTTAATGAAGACCCTAGAAAAAGAGGTTGGAGAAGAGTAGTTGCTTCCCCAACTCCTATAGAAATAAATAATTCACAAATAGTTAAACAATTGGCAAGTGAGGGAAATATTGTAATAACTGTTGGAGGTGGCGGAATTCCTGTGTTCTATAATGACAAAAAAGAAATAGTTGGTATAGATGCTGTTATAGATAAAGACCTTGCTTCAGCAATGCTTGCAGCAAGAATTAATGCAGATGAGTTTTATATCCTTACAGATGTACCAAAAGTTTGTATTAATTTTCATAAGCCAGACGAAATAAAACTAGACAAAATAACTATAGAAGAAGCAAACAGATACATACAAGAAGGTCATTTTGCGGAAGGTAGTATGGCTCCTAAAGTTAGAGCTGCTATAAACTTTATTGTTAATGGTGGACACGAAACGATAATTACAGAAGCAAAAGAATTACAAATCCCTAATTGTGGAACGAAAATAGTAAAATAATTTAATAACCCTAATATTTATACAACATGGCTTTTAATTTAAGAAATCGTCATTTTTTGAAGTTGCTAGACTTCACCCCTGCAGAAATTAAGTTTTTACTTGATTTATCTTTAGATTTGAAAAAAGCTAAATATGCAGGTACAGAACAACAAAAACTTAAAGGGAAAAATATAGCTCTTATATTTGAAAAAGCTTCAACTCGTACTCGTTGCGCTTTTGAAGTGGCAGCTTATGATCAAGGGGCTCATGTAACTTATTTAGGACCATCAGGTTCTCAAATAGGACAAAAAGAATCAATGAAAGATACAGCACGAGTTTTAGGACGCATGTATGATGGTATTGAATATAGAGGATTCGGACAAGCAATAGTTGAAGAATTAGCAATGTATGCAGGAGTTCCTGTTTGGAATGGCTTAACTAATGAGTATCATCCAACTCAAATATTAGCAGATTTTTTAACTATGAAAGAACACAGTAATAAACCATATAATGAAATGAAAATATGCTATCTTGGAGATGCCAGATATAATATGGGAAATTCATTATTAGTTGGTGCTGCAAAAATGGGGATGGATTTTCGTACAGCAGCTCCTAAATCTTTACAACAAAGTGCAGCATTAGTTAAAGAATGTAAAGAAATTGCAAAATCTACTGGAGCAAAAATAACTATTACTGACGATGTTAAAAAAGCAGTAAAAGATGCAGATTTTATTTACACTGACGTATGGGTATCTATGGGAGAACCTGATTCAGTTTGGGCTGAAAGAATAAAATTATTAAAACCATACCAAGTAAATAAAGAATTAATGAAATTAACTGGCAATCCTGATGTTAAGTTCTTACATTGCCTTCCAGCTTTCCATAACAGAGAAACAACTATAGGAGAAGATGTATTTAAAAAATTCAAACTTGATGGATTAGAAGTAACTGAAGATGTTTTCGAATCACCTGCTTCAATTGTTTGGGACGAAGCTGAAAACAGAATGCACACCATTAAGGCAGTTATGGTAGCTACTTTAGGAGCTTAAAATCTATTACACACAAAACAAAAAGACCTCACAGTTTATTTAAACTGTGAGGTCTTTTGTTTTTAGAGCATATTCATCCAATTTGTTTTAATTTATTGTCAACTATATCAAGTAAAGCAATAATATTATCAGAATAAGCTTTCATCATTTTGTATAATTTGCAAGCTTCTTCCATATTATTTTCATTTTTTACTCTTACTATGTCTGCAACAACATTGTGCATTTTAATATGTAATTTTTCGAGTTTTTTTAGTTCTTCAATATTTTTATATTCATTCATTGCAAAATTATCAAGCCACTTTCCCAAGTCACAATCATGATGCGAAACAACTTGTTTTTCTTCCATATCTTTTAAACCTATTAAAAAAGCTTTCAGCCTAATTTTCCACATAAGATGTTTATGTTTTGCTAAATAAAAATCAATATTCATACTATTTATTGTTATTACAATTGTTAACGTATTTTTCCGCAAGCATCTTCTCTGCACCTTCAAGATGTTCTGTCCACAGATTCATCATACTTGTTATTTCATCCTCATAAGTATTTGTTATTCTGATTTGTTCTTTTAATTCATTTTCTTTAAGTTTTTTAAACTCTTCTTGTTCTTTCTCTATTGCTTCATTCATTGCAGCTATTTCTTCTATGTTTTGTCGAAGTTCTTCATCTTGTGCTTTCATCGTTTCATTCTGTTGTTGAACATCAAGAAGTAAGTTTTTGTTTATCGTAATATCAATTACCCCTGTTAAAGCTTTTATAATATTCCCATCCATATCTTTAATTGGATTATAAGTTTCAAGTAACCATATTTTTTTTCCATTAGGAAAAATATAGTTCATTTCACATTTATGAGTTATACCATCACTTATTTTGTCCCATATTTCATTATAATCTTTATCGTTAATTATATTCTTATTTACAAAATCATAGTGTTTTTTACCTATAACATCTTTTTCTTTCATTTCTGTAATGTCAAGGAAAAACTTATTGACAGATAATATACAACCGTGCAGATCGTATTCAATGGTTCCTATTGTAGAATTTACGGCATTAAGAACAATCTCTAATTCTGCTCCTTTACGAGACATTTCGTCTTGTGTAGCAGCAAGTTCTTCCATATTTTGTCGCATTTCTTCTTCTTGTGCTTTCATTGCCTCCGTTTGTAGTTGAGATATTTCTAGAAGTTCTTTTGTACGAATGTTTACTTTTGCTGTAGAAATTGTAGAAGCAATACTTTCTGAAAGTTTTTGCACAAATTCAATTTCATATGAGCAAAATTCCTCAAATGAAGCTAATTCTATTATTCCAAAAATTTCTTCGTTTATTTTTAATGGCATAATCAATATACTTCTTGGATTTGCACCTCCTAAACCTGACGTGATATTTATATAGTTATTAGGAACTTCAGTTAAATAAATATAATCCCCCTCTTGCCATGCTTGACCAACAATTCCTTCCCCTTTACTTATTCTCTTTGATAAATATTTCTTTTTTTCAAAAGCATAACAAGCTACTAGTTCTAAATAAAAATCATTATTGTTATTATCATTAATAATAAACATGCAGCCTTGATTAGCTTTTAAATATTTAACAAGGTTTGAAATAATGCTATTACTTAATTCTTTAAAATCATTATTGTTAAGTCGTAAAATATCTCCAAATTTAGCAAAACCTTCAGTTGCCCATTTTCTTGATTTGTCGTTTTCGGCAATACTTTTTAATCTATCTCTCATATTTAACAAAGCTATGCCTAAATTATCGTTTGCTATATCTATATCTTCACTAATTTTAACATTATATTTTGCATCAAAATTACCCTGTCCTATTTGAACTACAAACTGAGCAGACTCCCTAAGGTTGTTTACTAAAGTATTTATAGCCATTCCTATTCTTCCCAACTCATCTTTTATATTATTATAAGTGATTTTTACTGAAAGATTACCTTCTGCTATTTTATTTGCAATATCAGAGATATTCCCAATTGGAATAACAATGTATTTTCGCATTAAAACAAAATTCAAAGCAATAACTATTATTATCATTGATAATAATATACTAAAAAGGATGTTTCTTAATTTTATTTTATCTGACTTTATCTTAGCATCATTTTCTGCATATAGTTCTGTTAATTTATTAGTAGTTTTTAAAATATCTCCTTTTATAAAATCATTTATGCCTCTTTGCAAAGCATTTTCTACAATAGGATTTATTATTTGTTCTATACTCGACTCCAGTGCATTTGAATTTATGGTAATATAAGAGGGAGTTGTTACAAATAAATGGTTATCAATAAGTATTTTTACATTTTCATGGTAATCAGAAAAAAGAATTTCTAATTCACGAATATTAATTAAAATATTTTTTTCTATAGTTGGTTTTAACAAATAATCGGTACCTTCTATAATTCCTCCATCTTTTAGTGTTTTTATTATTGATTCAAATAAATCAATAGTTTTAATTAATTCTTCTTTTGCTTCATTCCTAATATTTTCATTTTTGTTAGTCATTAAAAATGTTAATGCTGCTATTTTCTGACTTGACATTTGCATTCGTCCTGCTACATCCGTTTTATATGAAGAATCTAAATCGTCATTCATACTACTCCAAAATAAATATCCAAAACTTATAAGTACGAAAAGCAATATCCAAAAAAAACTCATTATAAGTTTATTCCTTATTGATAAGTTTTTATAAAAATTATTTAGATTAAAATTTGGGCTCATTTTTATGTTTATAATTATGTTATTTTTACTTTATTCCATTTATCAAAAATGCTTATTGTTATTACCAACAATTCAACAAGATTAATGTTATTTAAGCTATCGAATTGGTAGCAAAAATAATAATAGTTTTTTAAATACAAGCATTAGTGTACGTAAATAAATTATTTACATTAAGAAAAATGACTATAATTCTTTAATTATAAAGGAAATTAACAAAAAGATATTGTTATCACCCTCCTTTTACAAAATGTTAACTTAATTAAATAATTATGCAATTTTTTATGAAACACTCTCAATAGAAACTTATTTTGAAAATTTTATTACTAAATTAAATAGTAATTATTTGTGAATATAAGCTTCTCTAATTTACGAATATATTATTCCATAATAATGGACCGTTTTGTGTAATATATAATTAAAATTCATGAGAAATGACTTGATTATAGAATAATTTATTTATTACACCGATTTTTTTTATAAAAATTGAATATTTATTAAAAAAAATTCGTATATTTGATGTTTTTATTTTACTTTTTGGCACTGAATATGAGACAACTTATACTATATATACGATTGCTACTTACATATAACATTAAGGAGCTAATCTTTTTATTTATTTTTATTTTTAGCATAAATTTTTCTAAAGCCCAACTTATTGTTGAGGCAGGCAGGGATCAAGTAGTTTGTTCCGGAGATAGTGTTATTATTGGAGGCACCCCTACTGCAACAGGAGGAACTGGCACGTATACTTATTCCTGGTACCCATCAACAGGACTTACTAATACCTCTGCTTCAAACCCTTATGCTAAACCAATAATAGATACAAAATACACTGTTAAAGTAACTAGTGGAGGACTTACAGCTACAGACAATGTAATGGTTTATGTTGCCACTCAAAATGGTGCTATTTCTGGGCTTGCTTCAAAATATTGTTTTAGTAATCCTGCTGTCACTTTAACAGGGAATCCTATTGGAGGAACATTTTCGGGCCCCGGTATATTAACTGTATTAGGTGTTACAACTTTTACACCTTCTGTTGCAGGCATTGGCTCAAAAACAATCACTTATGATTATGTTGAAAATCCATGGATAATAATAACTTCTTTTCAAGATGATTTTTCCACAGATAAAGGTTGGACTGGTTATGATGTAGGAGCATTAGATTCTGGTGGATGGGAAAGAAAAGCAATAAACCCTAACATTGCTATTGCTTGTGTCGGGTCTGCTCAACCTCCAGATGATGCGACATTAACATCAAACGATAGCATTGTTCTGGGAACTTTTATTAATAGCTGTTATAATCTTAATATTCCTCAAACATATTATATAACATCCCCTGTAATTAATTGTTCTAATCTTACAAATGTTACAATTCAATTTGCACAAAGTTCATCTTTTAGTACTTTTTTAGACACATTCTCTGTAGAAGTACTGGGAACAGATAATTTATGGCATAAAATGTCAAAAGTGGCTGTCAATAACTTTGGCTGGTCTTTTCCTAGTTTTAACAATGTTACTTATGCCGATAATAATTCTAATTTTCGTGTTCGTTTTGGGATAGGACCAACAAATGCAACCAATAAATATAAAGGTTGGCGTATTGATGATTTTAAAGTTTCAGGAACTTTTACTGCCACTTGCAATAACCAGTCTACAGCTTCCACTTATGTTTGGGCTGATGTTAATCCCGATGCAGGAGCTAATAAGACTATTTGCGTGAATGATAGTGTGCAACTTACTGCAAAAAATTTAGCAGGAGGAACATCCACATATTCTTGGGCACCTTCGTCAACTCTTAGCAATAAAGATACTATTAGTCCTTGGGCAAAACCAACTATAACAACAACTTATCGCGTAACTATAACCAACGCTGGGGGCTGTAGTGCTTTTGACTCTGTTATAGTAACTGTAAACCCTTTGCCTAATATTAGTATTGCGCCTTCAAATGCTACAATATGTGAAGGGAATAGCATAACTCTTACCGCATCTGGAGCTGGCTTTAAAGGTACTTATACATGGAATAATGGTTTAGATACAGGAGCAATACAAACAGTTTCTCCTACAATAAATACCACCTATCGTGTTACTGGAAAAGACACAAAAGGATGTGCAAATGTGGCTTCCTCAAGAATAACAGTTAATGCCTTGCCTATTATTACTGCGACTGTTGACAAAGATACTATTTGCAAAAATGATACAGTTCAACTTACAGCTTCTGGAGGAGCTTCTGTAAAATATACTTGGAGTAATGGTGCTTCTGGAGCTATTGTAAAGAATGTTATACCTACCTCAACTGTTACTTATATCGTTACTGCCAGAGACACAATAACATCATGCACAACAACTGCATCTGTAAAGGTGTTTGTTAATCCTTTGCCTAATATTACGATTACAGCAACAAAAGATGAAATATGTATCAATACTGACTCTTCAAGACTTACAGCTTCTGGAGCAACTTCATATATATGGAGTAATTCTCTTGGATCTGGAGCATCAAAATATGTAAAACCAATAATAAACACTACATATACAGTAACAGGAACCGACGCAAATGCTTGCAAAAACACTGCTTCATACATTATAAAAGTAAATCCATTGCCTACAGTTGGAATAAGTGTTACAAAAACAGCTATATGCAAAAATGACACATTACATCTTACAGGAACTGGAGCTAATACTTATGCTTGGAATAATCCTTCTAGTTTTGTAAACCCTAAAATAGTAAATCCTACTACTACAACAGCGTATACTGTTACAGGTACTGATGTAAAAGGTTGTACAAACACTTCAAGCATTACTATAACTGTAAATGCTTTGCCTAATGTAACTGCTTCTGCAAGCCCTAACCCAATATGTAAAGGAGATTCAACAACACTTACAGGAGGAGGCGCCGTCTCTTATATTTGGGACATTATTCTTGGTACAGGAAGCAAAGTTGCCCCAACTATTACAACAACGTATAAAGTAACTGGAACAAATATTAACGGATGCACAAACACAGCAACCATTACAGTTACCGTAAACCCTATACCCATTGCAAATGCGGGAGCAGATGCTACTATATGCAAAGGAGACTCTACAATTCTTAATGCTTCTGGAGGAACATCTTATTCCTGGTCTCCAACAAATGGATTAAATTTCGCTAATATTGCAAACCCTAAAGCAAGCCCTTCTATAACTACCACATATATCGTAAAAGTTACTTCTTTTGGTTGTACCGCCACAGATAATGTAGTAGTTACCGTAAATAATTTGCCAGTAGTAATTATATCTTCAGATAAAAATAATGTATGCCCAGCAACAGCAGTAAAACTTACTGCATCAGCAGCTAAAACTTATGTTTGGGGACATACAGTCGATACTTCATCTATTCAAAATGTAAACCCTAACAGCACATCAACTTATAAAGTTACAGGAACGGATGCTAATACTTGTTCAAATACAGCAAGTATAATAATTTCAGTATATCCAGCTGCAACAACAACTGTTACAGCAAATCGAACTGCAATATGCAAAGGAGATACAACTAGGCTTAAAGCTTCTGGAGGGATTACATATGCATGGATCCCACGTAATTCTTTAAATGATACAACTGTTAGCAACCCTATTGCGTCCCCGACAACAACAACAAATTATTTAGTAACTGTTACCAATTCTAATGGTTGTACTGTTACTGGTAATGTATCTGTTGCAGTTAACACTCCACCTGTTGGAAGTGCTGGAGCAGATGTTACTATATGTCAAGGAAATAGTACAACTTTTAATGCTTTTGGAGGTACTTCTTATTCTTGGTCACCATCAACAGGATTAAGTGCTACAAATATTTCCAATCCTACTGCAAACCCAGCAACAAATACAACTTATATAGTCAAAATTACTAATGGTTTCGGTTGTTCGGCTACTGACGATGTAGTAGTTACTGTAAATAATTTGCCATCAGTAATTATATCATCTGACAAAAATAATGTGTGTCCAGCAACAACTGTAAAACTTACAGCATCAGGAGCTAAGACTTATATTTGGGGACATACAGCCGATATTTCATCTATTCAAAATGTAAACCCTAACAGCACATCAACTTATAAAGTTACAGGAACGGATGTTAATACTTGTTCAAATACGGCAAGTATAATAATTTCAGTATATCCAGCTGCAACAACAACTGTTACAGCAAATCGAACTGCAATATGCAAAGGAGATACAACTAGGCTTAAAGCCACCAATGGAGGAACATATATTTGGCTACCTAATGATGGGACTTTAAACAATATTAATATTGCAACACCTATTGCGTCCCCGACAACAACAACGAATTATTTAGTAACTGTTACTAATTCTAATGGTTGTACTGTTACTGGGAATGTATCTGTTACAGTTAATACTCCTCCTGTTGGAGGTGCTGGCGCTGATGTTACTATATGTCAAGGGAATAGTACAACACTTAGTGCTTTTGGAGGAACATCTTATTCTTGGTCGCCAGCAACAGCATTAAGTGCTATAAATATTTACGATCCTATAGCAAATCCAGCAACAAACACGACATATATAGTTACAATTACTAATGGGTTTGGTTGTTCTGCTACTGATGATGTTGTAGTTACTGTTAATCCATTACCTGTAATTACTATTACAGGGGGAGGCTCCATATGTCCAGAAGGAAACACCAACATTAATGCCACATACGCTGGGGCAACAAACTATATTTGGTCGCCATCAACAGGATTAAGTAATGCAAATATAGCAAACCCAATTGCGACACCTACAGTTTCTACTAATTATTCAGTTACTGTAACCGATGCTAATGGATGCAAAGGGTCAAAAAGCGTTGTAGTAAATCTATATCCAGTTGCAACAACTATCGTTACGGCTAATCGTTATTCTGTATGTGGAGATACAACAATGCTCAAAGCTACAAATGGAGTGACATACACATGGTTTCCTAATGATGGAACTTTAAACAATATTAATAGTGCAACACCTATTGCTTCTCCTACAATAACAACAAATTATTTTGTTACTGTTACTAATTCTAATGGTTGTACTGTTACTGGTTCCGTTAATATTATAGTAAGCGCTCCTCCTACTGTTGAAGCAGGTTCAGATGTTAGTATATGCACTGGAGCAAGCATACAATTTAATGCAACAAGTAATGGAACTACTTTCTCTTGGACACCTACTGCAACAATAGTTAGTGGTGTAAACACACTAACACCAACTGTAACTCCTCCTTCAACAACAAAATATATAATTTACGCTACTTCAGGAGCTTGCATTTCTAAGGATAGCCTTGTTGTATACGTTAATCCTTTAATTATTAATGCAAGTGATGATCAAACTATATGCAAAGGAAATAGTATAACTCTAAATGTTTATGGAGCAGATAATTATATATGGACAGGAGGATATACCAATAGTAGTATAACAGTCACACCTTTAACAACTACCACTTATAACATAACTGGAACCAAGGGAACTTGTATTGCTACAGAACAAATTATAGTAACTGTCAATAGTTTAAATTTATCAATATCAGGATTAGATGCTGAATATTGTCAAAATGCACCTTCTGTTGTTGTAAAAGGACAACATAGTGGAGGAGTATTTTATGGACCAGGAATAATCAATGATAGTATATTTTCTCCAGAACTTGCTGGCGTTGGAACCCATACCATAACATATGTTAATAGCGACACATTCACTGTTGTTAGTAATTTTTTCTTTGATGATTTTAGTACTAAAACAAAAGGTTGGTCAGGTTATGGAGAAGGAGGCTGGGATATTGCACCTGTTTCTACAGGAAGTATTTGCGATGGAACATATCAAAACCCTACTCAGGATTATTCTCCTTTCACTTCAGATAATGGAATATTAGGAACTTATATTAACAGTTGCTATGAGAATAATCTGACAAAAAAATACTTCCTATCACCTTGGATTAACTGTTTGGATTATGAAGAAGTAAAAATTTCTTTCTATAGTAATTCAGCTTTTGAAAGCTCTAATGATGCTGCTGTATTAGAAGTGTTTAAAGGTAACTGGCAAACAATATATTCCAATCAAACAACACCTATACAAGAAAATTCATGGACTTTAAAAACTTTTGACGTTAGTACTTATGCAGATAAAAATACTTTATTTAGAATACAATTTGGCATTGGTTCAACAGACGCTTCTGGAACATATAAAGGCTGGCGTATTGATGATTTCTCTATTGTAGGGAAAAAGCAACTTATTTGCTACGACTCTGTTACTCAAGTTGTAACCGTAAATGCTTTGCCTATTCCAGAAGCAGGAGCTGATCAAACCATATGCAAAGGTAACAGCACTACATTATCTACTACTGGAGGTATTACTTATTCTTGGAGCAGTGGAGTTAATACTCAATCAACTATTGTTTTACCATTAACAGACTCTTTATTCTATGTAACTGTAACTGATAATAATTGCTCTGCTAAAGATTCAGTATTAGTATCTGTAGCTGAACTCCCTATCGCAAATGCAGGAGTAGACCAAACTATATGTTACGGAGACTCAACACAAGTTACAGCATCTGGAGGAATTAACTATCAATGGTCTGACGGACAAACAGGAAACCCAGTTTACTTCAAACCTAACATAACAACAACATACACCCTTACTGTTAATGATGGATTATGCTCAAGCACAGATGAATTGATTATAACCGTCGATTCATTCTATACCAAAATAAATATCTCTGATGATACAATATGCTTTGGTGGCTCTATAAACCTTTCTGTTGATACTGGTATTAGCTTTATATGGACACCTCAAAATGGTTCTTTATCTGATTCCTCAGCTCAAAATACTATGGCAATGCCACTCAATACAACAACTTATTATGTTACAGTAACCAATGCTTTAGCTTGTATAGCTACTGATACAGCTATAATTGTAGTAAATTCTTTGCCTGTATTAACAATTAGCAATGACACAACCATTTGCTCTAAAGATACTATTACTATAACAGCATCTGGGGCAGATACTTATTTGTGGAGTACTGGAGCAAATTCTCAATCTATTAAAATACCTGTAAATAATACGTCCTATATATATGTAACAGGGTATTATGATAATGGTTGCTACTCTAAAGATAGCATACTTATTACGACATTAACACTTCCTTTAGCTGATGCTGGTTGGGACAGGACTATATGTAAAGGTGACTCAATATTCCTTGCTGGTTTTGGAGGAACAACTTATTCATGGAGTAGTGGAGAAGATACAGCAATTATTAGAATAAGCCCTCCTTATTCAACAACATATATACTTACAGTTTCAGATGGAATATGTAAAAATTATGATACAGTTGTTGTTACCGTTGACTCTGTTGATGCTAAGATTTACACATCAAAAGACACTATATGTTTTGGAGATTCCTTACAATTAAGTGCTACGGGAGGTATTACTTATTTGTGGACACCTCAAAATGGTTCTTTATCTGACTCTTCTGCATCTAATCCTATTGCAACACCTCAAGTATCAACAACATACTCCGTAATAATTGCAGGAGCTAATACATGTGTTGCTAATCTTAGTATTCCTATTACTGTTCATACTCTCCCTATTGCTGACGCAGGAAGCAACATTACAATATGTAAGGGAGATACTGCAACTCTTACAGCTACTGGAGGTAAAACTTATTCATGGAGCACCACAGAAGCAATACCAGTAATAAAAGTAACTCCAACAGATTCTATAATGTATTATGTTAATGTTACCGATTCTAATAGCTGCTCTAATATTGACAGCGTATTTGTTACTGTAAACCTTGCTCCAAGTATATCTGTCGGAGCAGATAAGTCAATATGTAAAAATGACAGTATTTTGCTTGTAGTAGCCTCAGCTCCTAATTATTTATGGAATACGGGAGAAATAAAGGATTCTATTTATGTACAACCAGATACAACAACAATATACACAGTAATTGGTATAGAAAATAATTGCTCTGCTTATGATACAATAGTAGTTATGGTTGATTCTATCACAACAAAAATCACTGCAGATAAAACCACGATATGTCTTGGTGATAGTATTAATTTAACTGCTACAAATGGAACAACATACACATGGTCTCCTAATGACCTAACATTAAATGATATTAATATTGCAAAACCTGTTGCAAAGCCAACTATAAATATCACTTATTCTGTTTCTATTACTGGATCAAACTCCTGTACTGCAACTGATGAAATTGCAATAATAATAAACCCTCTACCTACAGCTGATGCAGGAATTGATAAAACTATTTGTTTAAATGATACGGTTGTACTTACAGCATCTGGAGCTATAGATTATTTATGGGCTAATAATTCCTCGATTATCTCAGGTCTTGATACGGCAACAATTACAATATTACCAAATATTACAGACCAGTATATTGTTACTGTTACAGATATTAATGGGTGTTCTGATGCAGACTCTGTTGTCGTTACTGTCAACCCTTTACCTTCTATTAATATAACAGGCATTTCAACTATATGTAACTTTGACTCCTCATTATTAACTGTTACAGGCGGGACAACTTACTCATGGTTTGCATCCGAAATAATTAGTAACAATACTAATGATTCAATACTTGTTAAACCTTCAACAGACACTAAATATTTAGTGTCTGTTATAGACACCAACACTTGCAGTAATATTGACTCAATAGAGATTAAAGTTAATGCTTTGCCTAATGTAATTGCTAATGCGTTACCAGATACTATATGTTATGGGACAACAACAATTATATCTGTTACTGGTGCTAAAACATACTTATGGGATGATGTTAATCTTGGAAATATTGAGAATCTTGAAATATTACCAACAGTTTCGGCTACATATATAGTTACAGGAACTGATGATAATAATTGCACTAATATTGACACAATTGAAGTTGTAGTAAATCCTCTTCCTGTTGTGGAAATTATTGCAGATACTAATTATATTTGTAGAGGCGTTACACTTACTCTTAAAGGAACTAATGCTGATAGCTACTTTTGGAGTACAGCAGAAACTACAGATAGCATTATTGTTGCTCCTACAGCTTCCATTATTTATGCAATTACAGGAACAGATGCTAACGGTTGTTCAGCTACTGATGATTTTGTGCTAAATGTATTTCAATTGCCTGACGTAACAATAGACAGGCTTGTCAACGAAGTGTGTATTGGCAGTTCTATTACTCTTAGTGCATTAGGAGCTAACACATATACTTGGGATGATAATGTAGGAACAACTGCAAATGTTATTGTTGCACCAACAACAAAAACGCTATATACTGTAACAGGTTATGATTCCAATGGTTGTTCTGATATGGATACAATGTCAGTAAATGTTAATCCATTGCCTGTTATTGATGCAGGTCCATCAGGGACTATTTGTATTGGAGATAGCGTGCAACTTCATGCATTTGGAGGCGTGATATTCAAATGGGATAACTCAAGTTCTTTAAATAAAGATATATATTTTAATCCTTGGGCAAAACCAACTATAAATACCACATACACTGTTACTATTACAAACAGTAAAGGTTGTAGTGATACAGATGTAACAGACGTTACTGTTAATCCTCTTCCAATAGTTACAGTTAGCCCTGATAAAGAAATATGTATGAATAGTTCCACCCCAATATTTGCTACAGGAGGCTCCACTTATACATGGTTTCCTAAAGAAGCAATAAATGACTTTACAAAAGATACAGCTATTGTTTCTCCTACAGTTAGTGTGTATTACTCTGTTACTGTAAAAGATAATAATGGCTGTTCAGAAACAAATAGAGTATTTATAACTGTTAACCCTTTGCCTGATGTTAATGTAACTCAAGATAAAACAATAATATGCTTAGGCGATTCTGCCATTCTCACTGCATCTGGAGCTACAAATTATACATGGAGCAATGGAAGCACATTAGCGCAAATTATAGTAAGTCCTACAGACACTATAATATATTTTGTAGAAGGAACCGACAATAAAGGATGTAAAGGATATGATACAGTTACTGTAGCAGTAAATCAAATTCCAGTTGCAGATGCAGGTATTGATAGAGAAATTTGCTTTGGTGATACTGTTACCATTAAAGCTAATTATGGAATGGATTTATATAATTGGACAAGTGGAGACAATACAAAAAATAGTACAGTTAAGCCGTCATCTACAGAAACATATATTCTTACCGTTACAAAAGATGGTTGTACAGATACAGATGATGTTATTGTTACTGTTTATGATAATCCTATATTAATTGTTAGTGGAGATCAATCACTTTGTTTTAATGACTCTGTAACAATTACTGCTACAGGAGGAAATGCTTATTACTGGAATACAGGTGATTCTATTGCAAGTATTACTGTCAAACCAGCATACACAACTACTTACTATGTAACTACTCAAAACCAATATAATTGCACCGCTAATGATAGCGTTATTGTTTCCATTAATCCGCTACCTACGGTAAATGTAACTTCTGATAAATCTATATGTATTGGGCAAACTGTTTCTCTTTCAGCTTCAGGTGCAGACTTATATTCATGGGAACCAGCAAGTTCTTTAGATGATAATCACTCTGCAACACCTATCGCATCTCCTACAGGAACAACTACATACACATTAACCCTTACAAATAATACAGGTAATTGCACCGCAACTGCTCAAGTTGTTGTAAATGTTTTTGAATATCCTAACATTACTTATTCTAATGATACTAATATTTGCAGAGGTTCTGTAATAAGCCTATGGGCTTCAGGTGGAGATTCATATAAATGGAGTAATGGAGCTAGTGATTCAGCAATAACCATTGGGGACACAGCATCAATCATATATGCCGTCACTGTATCCAAAAATGGATGTGAAAAATCTGGAGCTATAGTAGTAAGTGTATTCCAAATTCCAAATATTGATGCAGGAACCGATACTTCTCTATGTATTGGAGACACCATAATGCTTATTGCTACTAGCAGTAGTGTAATGAATACATACACTTGGGATAATCAACAAAGTATTAACGATTCTACGATTACAACGCCATTAGTATTCCCTACCAACAACACTATTTATAGGCTAACCACTACTGACATTAATGGTTGTTCCGCTTCAGACTATATAACAGTCATTGTGAATGCCATCCCTGTAATAAAAACTGACAATTTAGTTTATCTTTGCTTAAATGATTCTGTTAACATAAATGTAACTGGAGCAAACTATTATACTTGGGATAATGGAAAAACAAGCAATTCAATTTATGTTAATCCTACAGAAAACACTACATATAAAGTTACTGCAACAGATATTAATGGATGCAGTGCAACCGATGAAGTTAATATCATAATTAATGGCTTACCTACTGCTAATGCAGGAGAAGATAGAACAATATGCAAAAATGAAAGTATTTCCCTTCTTGCTTCTGGTGGCGAAACATACTATTGGAGCACAAGTGATACTGGCAAGTTTATTAATGTTACACCTTCGATATCCATAATATATGAAGTTACCGTATTTGACGCCAACGGTTGTTCTGATATGGATACAGTAGGCGTTAGAGTAATAGTTCCAAAAGTAACAATGAAAACAACTGACGCAAGTATATGCTTGAATGATTCGCTCTATTTATTTGCTTCTGGTGGAGATAATTATATATGGGATAATGGAGATTATGATAGCATTATTCATGTATCACCTGATACTACAACAAAATACTTTGTAACTGTTAGTTTGTATGGTTGTAGCACTATGGACTCAATAAATGTATCTGTAAATATGCTTCCTACAATAAGTATAGCAAAAGGAATTGATACTGCAATATGTTATGGAAAGAAAGTAAATCTAATAGCTAATGGAGGAGTGAGTTACATTTGGAACAATGCTTCTACAAATGACACACTTGTTGTGAACCCTAAATTTGACACATACTATACTATTACAGCAAAAGATATTAATGGTTGTTCAGGTACAGATGATATATGGGTATATATTAACAATCTTCCTGTTATATCTGCAGGAGAGGATATCTCAATATGTCAAGGAAGCTTCGAATATCTTAATTTATCTGGGTTCAATATGGGAGATGTGTTTAAATGGAACACAGCAAAAACTCTATCTGACTCAACAATTCCTTATCCTTTAGCTTCCCCTACAGTTAATACAACATACACCGTTACAGTTACTGATGTTAATAAATGCTCTGCTTCAGACAATGTTGTAGTTACGGTGCTTTCTTTACCTACAATAACTGTAAGCAAAAATGATACTATTTGCATTTACGATAGCACTAATATTATAGCAAATTCTACTACTGCTGCTTACTATTCTTGGTATCCTTCAACTGGATTAAGTTATAATAACGTTAAAAATCCTAATACTGCCCCTACATCAAATACAACTTACACAGTAGAAGTTACCGATACAAATGGATGTATTAATACTAAATCGTTGTCTATTAAAATCAATCCACTGCCTATTGTTAATGCAGGAAATGATACAGCTATATGTTATGGTAATAATATAAAAATATACTCTTCTTTTGGAGTAAAATATAAATGGTTGCCTCAAGCAGGTTTAAGTAATGACACCGTATACAACCCAAATGCATTTCCAATGATTACAACCACATATATTGTTACAGTTACAGACAGTAATGGTTGCTCAAATACAGATGATATTATTCTTAAAGTAAATGACCTTCCATTGGCCTTTGCAGGAAATGACACTATGATTTGCAATGGAACAAATATATTGCTTAATGCAGTAGGGGGAATAAATTACTACTGGTCACCTGCAAATAGCATTGACAATGACAGTATTCAAAACCCTTTAGCAACGCCAACAATTACAACCACATATATTGTAACTGTTGTTAATACAAATAATTGTTCAGCTGCTGATGATATTGTTGTTTCTCTCCCTGTTGCCAAAGCTCAAGATGATGTTACCGTTTGTTACAATCAGGAAGTAATAATATCTGCAACTGGAGGATTATCTTACTCATGGAGTAATGGCAATATGAAAGATAGTATAGTCATAAAAGAAACTATTGATGCTTATTATACTGTAACTATTAATGACAATATTTGTATTAGTATAGATACCGTATTTGTAAAAGTAAATCCTTTACCTGTTGCTTATGCTGGGAAGGATACAAGTATTTGTTTTGGGGCTACGACTAGTTTAGTTGGTTCTGGAGGAGAATACTATTATTGGTCAAACCAATACGATACTGCGTACATGGAAGTTTATCCAACCATAACCACAACATACACACTTACTGTAATTGATAATAATAATTGTAGTAATACTGACGATGTGGTGGTATTTATAAATCCTCTTCCTATTGTTAATGCAGGTAATGACTTATCAATATGTGTAGGAGATACTCTAAATAAAGGGACTATAACTGCCACTGGAGGCTTAACTTATTCGTGGATACCTAATACTGATATAATAGATGAAAATACGGACTCCCCGATCCTATTTCCTAAAAACAATAAAGCTTATGCTGTTTATGCTACAGATGTAAATGGTTGTGTAAACAATGATACTCTTGTAGTTTTTGTTAATCCTTTACCATTTATTAATCTAGGATTTGATACTCTTATTTGCTTTGGCGACACTGTTAAGATAAAAAATAAATCAGCACAAGCAACTGATACATACTTATGGTCAGATAATTCTACTAATGCAGTTTTAACAATCTCTCCTGAAGACACAACCCAGTATACAGTTACTATTACAGACATAAATGGGTGTTTTAATTCTGCACAAAAAACAGTAAAAGTATTGCCAGTACCTTTCGTTGATGCTGGTATGGACAGTGCTATATGTTTTAATAAATCAATTTATCTTAATGGTCAAGGTGGCGTAAAATATAAATGGACTCCATCTCTAGGTCTTAACAATGACTCTATTCCTTACCCTATAGCTACTCCTTTGATAACTACAACATATACTTTAAGCATTACTAATTACTATAAATGCACGGCTATTGATTCAGTCGTTATTACAGTTCATCCAAATCCTAACTCAATTGTTACTGGCAAACAAATAATTTGTCTACAAGATATAGACACTATTATTGTTACTGGAGCGTCATCATACGAATGGCATACAGGAGATAAAAACGATACTATTATTGTTAGTCCTAAATATAATACCAAATATATAGTTACTTCTCAAAATGAATTTGGATGTGTTGATATTGACTCTATAACAGTAAAAGTAAACCCTCTTCCTTATACTGCAATGTATTCTAATTATGATACAATTTGTTCAAATAACGAACTTATTTTAGCTGCTTATGGAGGTTTTGCTTATGTATGGAGCGAACAAGGTTTAACTGGACAAATGATTGCATTTAATCCTCAAACTATTACAGATGAATACAAACAATATATAGTCACAGTAACCGATACAAATATTTGTAGTATAACCGATACTGTTAATATTTTTGTAAAAAAAGCTCCTATAGCCGATGCAGGAACAGACTTTACTACTTGCTTTAATGCTTTGCCTGTAATTCTAGATGCTTCTGCTTCTACACACTTAGGCAATACCATTATATGGAGTAATGGAGGATATGACACTAAAACATTAGTAGCTCCAAAAGTTACTACTTCATATACTCTTACAATAAAATCACCTAATGGTTGTCTTGACGTTGACACTGTAATAGTAAATGTTCATGATGTTGTGAAACCTATTATTACAGCAAAAGATAATAAAACAGGATTCTGCGATAACACGCTTAATACAAACCCCGTTGATGTAACATTATCTTTAACAGTTGAACCTAACTATGCTTCATACACTTGGAATAACTCCAGCTCTACCCAAACAATTAATGTTAATGATCCTGGTTATTATTTTATAACCGTGATTGATAATAATAATTGTGTCCTAATTTCTGATTCTATTGAAGTGAAAGTATTTAAAACAGAATCACCTTTGGTCATTTCAGATAAACCAAACAACACCGCTTGTCAAAACGATACTCTAATGTTATTTATTGATAATGACCCTGACTTTAACAAATACTTATCTTATGTTTGGTCAAGTGGATCTGTTGCTCCATACATTAAAGTTACTCAGCCTAAAAGCTTCTATGATGTTACCGTTACCGATAGAAATGGTTGTGTTATTATTGTTGATGGTGTGAACGTAACTCTTAACCCAGTTCCTATATCTTCTTTCACTTTTAAAAATACAGGAAGAACTTTGCAATTTGAAAATCTTTCTTCTAATGCAGACTCATACTATTGGGATTTTGGAGATACTCAAACTTCTTCAGAAACAAATCCTGAACATATATTTTCTCAAGATGGTGAATATAAAATTATGCTTATAGCTACAAACCAATGCGCTTCTGTTTCAGAATATATTACTATAGAAGTGTTAGAGTATAACTCTATCGAAGAGCTTGATATACTTAACGCTTTTGCTATATACCCAAACCCAGCTCAAAACATAATTAATGTATCTTTCAAATCTTCTTTTAATGGAAATATATTCATCTCTAATATTCTCGGTGAAACTATAAATACTAAACAAAACATATCAACACAAAACAACAATACAAAAGCTATTGATGTTTCAAAACTTTCACCTGGAATATACTTTATTAATATTGAATCAAACAATACTGTTGCAAAGCGAAAGTTCATTAAGCAATAACAAATACCTCACCTTAATATATATGTTAGAGGGAGTAATTTCTTTTAACATACCAAGAAATAAAATTTATTATAAATGGAACTCTTGACTTTTTTAGAGAACCCTAAATACAATATTTTATTTGCTTGAAGTCATATAGTTTTGTCATTCCATTTTTGTCATCCATAATAAGCATGCCATTTTGTCTAACCCCTTTTATAATTCCTTCAATAACAATATTATTAACAATAAATTTCGAGGGCTGATTTAACAAATATAAGTTTTCAAAAAATATATCATCTAACAACTTGTAATTGCGTGTTAAAAATATTTCATACCACTTCTGAAAATAAGAAGAGTAATTGTTTATAAGCACCTCAATGTCATACTTTAGTGATGTTATATTTGTAATTGATATTGGATTAGGGATATCAATAGAAAATCTCTCCTGATTTATATTAATGCCAGCGCCAGCTATAGAATATTTGAAATAATTACCTTCAATTCTATTTTCGATAAGAATGCCCGCTATTTTTTTATTTTCAAAATAAATATCATTAGGCCATTTTATTTTTAAATTATTTTTATTGGAGATAATTGATTTTACAAACTCAAGAATAGATATAGAAAAGAATTTGTTTATAAAGAAAAACTCTTTTGTGTGCAATTGAGCAAGATCAAAAAGTATGCTAAATGTAATATTTTCTTCAGGATTACTTTCCCATTTATTAGTTCCTAGTCCTTTTCCATTTAGTTGTTCGGAAGCATAAAATAATGATATACTTTCTTTCAATAAATGCTTATTATTCTCTGCGTATTGACTGGCATATATATTTGTAGAATTTACAGAATTTAGTTTAATTATACTAAGGTTCATATGGTCTTTTAATATCGTGGTTTTTTTATATAGAATTCTTTTTGTAATATTTAATTAAATAAATATTGTCAAACTTCATTTGACAAAAATATTTAAAATAATTGAAAAAAATCTTTACTTTTGCAATATTATACAAGACACAAAAAATTATAAATGAGAAAGAATAATCAAACAATAGACAATTCGGAATTATTAATTGACACTATTGTCAGCTCTATAGAAGAAAAAAAAGGGACAAATATATCAATATTAGATTTGCGTTCAATAGAAGGTACGGTAAGTGAATATTTTGTTATATGTGAGGGCAATTCAAAGCCTCATATTAGTGCATTAAATGATTTTATTTTAGAAAATGTTAGAGCAAAATTAAAAGTAAAACCTTTTCATAAAGAAGGTCAACAAAATATGGAATGGGTTTTGATAGATTACAGTTCTGTTATCGTACATATTTTTAATAATGAGTCAAGAAATTTTTATAATCTTGAGAAATTATGGGAAGATGCAAAGATAACGTTTATAGAAAGTTCTAAACAAGAAGTACCCAATTTAAATGTATATGAGTAGTAATTACAACAAAAAAGAAAATACTAATTCAAAGAAAACTAATTCGACAAATAAGCCAAAGGATTCAAGTAATGGCAAACCACCTTTAAATAGCAATAAATTTAAGTTTAATATAAACTGGTTATATATTGCGCTTATAGCAGTCATTATTGGTATTCAATTTTTAGGTACTTATAGTAAACCGAAAGAGATAGATTATGATACGTTTGAAAAAAAATTGTTTTTAGAAAAAGATGTTGAAAAACTAATAATAGTAAACAAAGAAAGCGCTGAAGTTTATATTAAAAAAGACAAGCTAAAAACAGATAAATATAAAGAAGAAATAAAAAAAGGTCTTTCAGAAAAGGCTCCCCAATATGTTTTTTCAATAGGTACAATAGAGACATTAAATAATAACATAGAGAATACTAGAAAAAAAATAATTAATCAAAAGCTAGATAGTATTACAAAAGCAAATAAATTATTATCAAATGATTCTCTTGTAAAAGATGCCTATATCTCTGAAACAGGGAAAGAATCATTGCTAAATGATTATAGGTTTGAAATAAGATATGAACAAAAAAAAGATTGGACATCAGAAATATTAGGGTGGGTGTTGCCATTGTTATTATTGATTGGTGTATGGATTTTTATGTTTAGAAAAGTTGGTGGTGGTGGCGGTGGCGGTCAAATATTTAATTTTGGAAAATCCAAAGCAACATTATATGATAAAGCTGCAAGCATTCAGATTAATTTTAATGATGTGGCTGGTTTAGAAGAAGCCAAAGTTGAAATAATGGAGATTGTTGACTTTTTGAAAAATCCGAAGAAGTATACTGAATTAGGAGGGAAGATTCCAAAAGGAGCTTTACTAGTAGGCCCTCCAGGAACAGGAAAAACTTTATTGGCAAAGGCAGTTGCAGGGGAAGCACAAGTTCCTTTTTTTTCATTATCAGGTTCAGATTTTGTAGAAATGTTTGTTGGTGTAGGAGCATCAAGAGTCAGAGATTTATTTAAACAAGCAAAAGAAAAAGCACCTTGTATTATTTTTATAGATGAGATAGATGCAATAGGTAGAGCAAGGGGAAAGAATTTGATGCAATCAAATGATGAGAGGGAGAATACATTAAACCAATTATTGACAGAGATGGATGGTTTTAGTTCTAACAGTGGGGTTATTATTTTGGCTGCGACAAATAGAGCTGACGTTTTAGATAAGGCTTTATTACGAGCAGGACGTTTTGACAGGCAAATTCATGTTGAGCTTCCAGATTTAGAAGAGAGAAAGGCAATATTTAAGGTTCATTTGAAACCAATAAAATCAGAGAAAGATCTAAATGTTGATTTTTTAGCGAGACATACTCCAGGATTTTCTGGAGCAGATATTGCAAATGTATGTAATGAAGCAGCCCTTATTGCAGCAAGGAAAAACCATCAAAGTATAGTTAAACAAGATTTTCTTGATGCAATAGACCGAATAGTTGCAGGTTTAGAAAAAAGAAATAAAATTATTTCAGATAATGAGAAAAAAGTCATAGCGTATCATGAGGCAGGACACGCAACAGTTAGTTGGCTTTTGGAATATGCAAATCCTTTAATAAAAGTAACAATAGTTCCAAGGGGTAAATCATTAGGATCTGCATGGTACTTACCAGAAGAGAGACAAATACTTACTACGGAACAAATTTTAGATGAAATGTGTGCTACGCTTGGAGGACGAGCATCTGAGGATTTAATCTTTAATAAGATCTCAACAGGTGCATTAAATGATTTGGAAAGAACCACAAAACAAGCTTATGCTATAGTATCTATATATGGGATGAATAAAGAAATAGGGAATTTGAGCTATTATGATTCAGGAGGTAGTCAAGAATATTCATTATCAAAACCATATAGCGACAAAACTGCTGAAAAAATAGATATTGAAGTAAAAAAAATAATAGAAGAACAATATGATAAAGCAAGAGAAATATTAAGCACAAACATTGAAGGCCTAAAGAAAATAGCAGAAGAATTATTGTCAAAAGAAGTAATATATAAGGAAGATTTGGAAAATATATTAGGGAAAAGACCATTTGGTAATAGCACTGAGCTTTATGCTGATGATACTTTTGCTAAACACAACGAACAAATAAATAACAATATTACAAAAGAAGAAAAAATTTCTGATAAAGAATAAATTTATTAATTTGGGAAATACAAAATCAATATAAATTATGAAAGAAAGTACTGCAAAGGAAAAAATATTAAAAAACATAAGGAATGGTTTAATACAGACTTCTGCAGTACCTTGTAATGAAAACATTGATTTAGAAAATCAAATATTTGTTCAAAGCGAAGACGAAATAGATATAACCTTTGCAAAAGAATTTGTAAAAAATGGAGGTAAATTTATATATTGCGAGAACTTTAATGAATTTACAGAAGAGTTTACAACACTAATGTCAAGAGAAGATTTTACATCAAAAGAAATCCTGTGTAAACAGAATGATGCAAGTAAAATTCTTATTCAAGCAGGTATAGATTATATTTCCACAACAAAAGAAAGTACTAAAATAGATATAGGTATTTGTAATTGTGAGTATTTAATATCAAGAACAGGCACAATAATAGTTTCATCAGGAATAGAAGATAGTGTTAAAATATTATCATTGTCAGAAATAGCTATAGTGATAGCGACGCCTTCTCAGATTATCCCTGATATAAAGATAAGTATGCAAAAATTGCAAGATAAATACAAGAATTTGCCAAGTGTAATTAATTATGTATCTGGTCCAACTCTTCATTATTGTTTTGAAAATAAACCGAGTCAAGGAGTTGGGGTTAAAGAATTATATTTAATTTTAATAGATAATATGTATTAAAATGGATTGGATAAAAGTATATGAAACAAATAAATTAACAAATGCAGAAATGATGAAAATTATTTTAGGTGACAATGGTGTTAATTCAGTTATAATAAATAAGCAAGATTCTTCATATGGTTTTGGGTATATAGAGCTTTTTGTTGATTTAAAAGATAAAGACATTGCTTTACAAATAATAAAGGAAAGTGAATAATATTGCACAGAGAAGTATAACTGGTATATTATTTTTAATTGTAATTATTAGTGCTATAATATTTAGCGGTTATCTTTTTTACCTAATATTTTTAGCAATAACTTTTTTTGGTCTTTATGAATTTTATAACCTTCTTAAAATAAATAATATAAGGACGAATTACATTTGGGGTATAATTATTGGCTTTGCTTTATTTACATCTATCTTTATTGAAAGTTTTAATTTGATAGATAATTTTAGTCCAATTGTAGTTTTGCCTATAATTTTTGTTTTATTCATAACTGAATTATATAAAAATAATCAAGTCCCTTTTAGTTGTATAGCATATAGTGTTTTAGGTGTAGTTTATATTGCCCTTCCGATTAGTTTATTATCTTCTTTTTATGGATTTGCGGGAGGTACTAGCCATTTATTATTAGGATATTTTATATTAATATGGTGCTTTGATACTTTTGCATATTTAACGGGTATTACTTTAGGCAAGCATAGGCTTTTTGAAAGAATATCTCCAAAGAAATCATGGGAAGGATTTGCTGGAGGCACAATTATTACATTATTTTCTTCGTTTATACTTTCAAAGATATTTATAGAAATTAGTCTTTTAAATTGGTTAGTTATATCAATTATAGTTATTGTTTGTGGAACTTATGGAGATCTTGTTGAATCGATGTTTAAAAGGAGTTTAAACACAAAAGATTCAGGGGTGATATTGCCTGGTCATGGAGGCATTTTGGATAGGTTTGATGCTGTATTTATATCATCTCCTTTTGTTTATACATATATGGTTTTAATTACAAATTATGAATTATGAAAATACATAGAGAAGGATACACAACAATAATCTTTAGCATAGTTATGCTAATAATGCTAAATATAGCAACATATAGTTTTATAAATAAGGAACTAGTAAAGTATATTGTTTATATTGTTAGCATGTTAATGTTAATTTTTATTGTTTTATTTTTTCGCTATCCTTTACTTGATGTAGAAAGTAAATCGTATAATATATTATCACCAGCAGATGGTAAGGTTGTAACAATAGAAGAAGTTTTTGTTGATGAATTTTTAAATGAGAAGAGAATACAGGTATCAATATTTATGTCTCCATTAAATGTGCACATAAATAGGGCTCCTATTGGAGGTGTCATAAAATATGTCAAGTATCATCCAGGTAAATATTTGGTTGCTTGGCATCCTAAATCTTCAACAGAAAATGAAAGAACGTCTATTTTGATAGAAAATAAGGAGTATAATTTTTCAATATTTGTTCGTCAAATAGCAGGAGCAGTTGCAAGACGAATAGTTTATTATGCTAATGAGGGTGATGAAATTAAGCAAGGGAGCGAAATAGGTTTCATAAAATTTGGGTCTAGAGTTGATTTATTATTGCCTCTTGGAACAAAAATATTAGTAGAAATAAATGAAAAAGTTAAGGGAGGAATAACGAATATTGGAATAATAGAAAATTGTTAAAAAATTTTAGTATTATTTACGATATTCTATCTATAATTTAATTAATTTCGTAAAAATTTAAAATCCCAATAATTATGATTAAGGACACAGAAATATTTAATCTTATTGAAGCTGAATTAAACCGTCAGAAACATGGTATTGAATTAATTGCTTCTGAAAATTTTGTTAGCCAAGAAGTTATGCAAGCTATGGGCTCGTGTTTAACTAATAAATATGCAGAAGGATATCCAGGGAAGAGATATTATGGAGGCTGCCAAATAGTAGACCAAACAGAACAAATAGCTATAGACAGAGCTAAAAAGCTTTTTGGAGCTGAGTATGCAAATGTTCAACCTCACTCTGGTGCTCAAGCAAATTCAGCTGTTATGCTTGCTGTATTAAAGCCTGGTGATACTTTTATGGGTTTAGACTTGTCACATGGAGGACATTTAACTCATGGTTCGCCTGTTAATTATTCAGGGATTTTATATAGGCCAATAGCTTATTCTGTGGATAAAGAAACAGGACGAGTGGATTATGATAATATGGAAAAACTTGCATTGGCAGAGAAGCCAAAGTTAATAATAGCTGGAGCTTCTGCTTATTCAAGAGATTGGGATTTTGAGAGAATGCGAAATATAGCAGATAAAATAGGAGCTCTTTTAATGGCAGATATTTCTCATCCAGCAGGATTAATAGCTACAAAAAAACTAAATGATCCTGTACAACATTGTCATATAATAACAACCACAACTCACAAAACGCTTCGTGGACCAAGAGGAGGTATGATACTTATTGGAAATGATTTTGAAAATCCATGGGGAATAAAAACTCCTAAAGGAGAAATAAAAATGATGTCAGCAATTATTGATTCAGCCGTATTTCCAGGAACACAAGGCGGACCTCTAGAACATGTTATTGCAGCAAAAGCCGTAGCATTTGGAGAAGCTCTAAGTGAATCATATAATCAATATTGTTCACAAGTAATGAAAAATGCTCAAGTAATGGCAAAAGCATTTATTAGTAAAGGTTATAATATTGTATCTGACGGTACAGATAATCATTTAATGCTTATTGATTTGAGATCGAAATTTCCTGAAATTTCAGGAAAGAAAGCGGAGAACACATTAGTGCTTGCAGATATTACAATAAACAAAAATATGGTTCCTTTTGATTCTCGTTCTCCTTTTCTTACTTCAGGTATTAGAGTTGGAACTCCAGCAATAACAACAAGAGGATTAAAAGAAGAACATGTAACACATATTGTGAATTTAATAGATAGAGTTATTTCAAATATTGATGATGAGAATACTATTAAATCTGTAAGAAATGAAGTTAATGAATTAATGACAAACTTGCCTTTGTTTGCTTATTAAAGTATTAGAATACCCCTAAAAGATACTATTGAGAGGTTGAATATTTTTATTTGGCCTCTCTTTTTTAATTTATAATTATAACTTTAACCCTTTCATTACCTCCACTATATTTAATATTAAAGATATACAACCCTGTATTTATGTTTTTTGGAATTTTTATTTCAGAGATTAGTTCTGTTATTTTATAAGACATTATAAAAGCCCCAAGGTAATTATATACTTCTATTACAGCAGGAAGCTTATCTTTATTATCTATATTTATTGTTAAGTTGCTTTCTGTTAATGGATTTGGAAATACGATTGCATTACTACAGTATTTTTTATAATCATTGCAGTCTAATCCAAATCGAATAATTGCTTCTTTTTCAAAATCGCAATTTTCAGAAATAAGTTGATTATTTACATATACTTTAAAATATCCAGGCTTGTTTCCATTAATTACAGTGCATAAGCCGTCTTTTTCTTTATCTTCAATTTTAGCATAATAGCACCCATTAGGCAAGCAAAATTCTTTAACATATAAGTAGTTAGAAGCAAAAGTATCATTTGATTCGTAAATAATTTCAGAGCCATTATCTGTTCTTATTAAGAATAGTTTTGTTTCCTCCCCATAATTGTCTGTCATTAACTCCATTTTTATGATAGCACCTTCTGCAACTGAAAAGTTATAATTAAGGGTATCATTAGTTCTATTATCATCAATGTAATTATTAACCGAATTAATTATTATTTTTAGTTTATGAATGCCTATAGTTAAGTTTGTTATTTCATCTGTCGTTAAATTAATTTCTAAGGAACTTTCTAAATTTCCAATCCAATCATATTTGTATAAAAAGTTATTATCAATAAAATAATTTAATGTAAACTGAGTAACAGCCTTCTGACCTACATTTTTAATTTTAATTTCAGGTATTAATGAATTTTTACATAGCTCACTATTTGAGCGATTTATTTGTACTAATTTAAGGTCAGAAGAGTCTGTAGAAATATTAAAGAAACGACCTCCACATGCTGTAGCATTTGTACTATCTGGGTCTAACCAATTTGAGAGTTTTTTCATGCTTTTAATTACAGATTCAGCAACCCATGAGTAATAGAAACTTCCAAAATAATCAGAGTATTGGTTGTAACAAGCGGCATCTCCTCCATGTAGTTGTCCTATTACTTTATGGTGTTTGTTAAATAATGGGGCCCCAGATGAACCCATTTCTGTTGTTCCAATGCTCCAATAAGGTACCTCTACATGAGAATAATTCATACTCGTTCCCCAATCGCTAAGCCTTGAATATGGATATGAAAATGATATTTTTTTTATATCTCCAGAAGGATGATGTATTACAACAGAACTATCAGTAGTATCCGATTTTAAATTAGACCAACCTGCATAATATACATTATAATCATCAGGAGGTGTTTCTGCTAATTTTAAAAGAGCGAAATCTGATTTATCAGAATAAGAAATTAAATCACTTCCTAATATTGTATTGCTTGTATTTCCATCATTGTTATCGCAATTGTAACTTTCATAATTAAACATAAAAATCCAAGTTTTAACATCTTCGCCTTCGACACAGTGAAATGCTGTAAGAAAATAAGGGATCTGATCTCCTTTTACATTATTCAACATACATCCAGAGCACAGCCTTGTATTATTACTTAATAATATCATAGCAACAGCTCTTTTTTCCTTTTGCCAATCTTTGGCTTCATCACAATTAATATTAACATTACAGCTACCACTACCTCCAAAACTTTTTTCTTTTCTTTTTATAGATTTTGTAAATATATCTTTGTATCCATGAATAACTTTTGAAATAGATATTTTAGCCTGATTTTTAGAATAATATGGCTCGTAATATTCTAATATAATTTCTTCACCTCTTATTATTGTTGTGGCAAAAAGGCTGTCAATAGAATTGTTTGCACTTGTATATCCTCCAATAATATTGCTCCGATCTTTATTATACAAGTATAACAAACCTCCATCTGGTATATAGAATTTGTCAAAAATTAAGTTTATTGTTAATGCCTTAGGCGAATTTATTGCAAGTTGCCAAATTCTATCACCATTATCCAAAGTTGTCCAAGTTCCAGAATTATTTAAGTTCAAATCAGCATCAAAATCATAACCAAATCTAAAAGGGCGTCCTTTCCTATTATCAATAGAATCTTCCTTTTCTAGTTTTAATAAATCTATTTCTGCTGTATTATATGTGTCAATTAATCGGGTTGTTAGTCTTTTATTATTATTTGTAAAGCTATATGGCAGTCCCCCAATACTAATTTGAGAAAAAGAATCAATTGAAAATAATAAAATAAATAATAGAAATATTAGTTGTTTTTTCATTGAAAATATTTTTAAGAAAGCAAAATTATTAAAAAATAATTATATTTCTAAGTTTTATTTGATTAGTCTTATTATAATTTTTTGCAAAATATTTATTATGAATTTTTTTTTTGCAAAATAAAAATAAAGATTCTATCTTTGCAGTCCTAAAAAAATAAAAACTATGAAAAGAACATTCCAACCTTCAAGAAGAAAAAGAAGAAATAAACATGGGTTTAGAAGCCGAATGTCAAGTGTTAATGGAAAGAAAGTATTAGCATCTAGACGAGCTAAGGGAAGAAAAAAATTAACAGTTTCTGACGAAAAAACTCATAAATAATTTCTATACAGTTTTTTAAAGAATTCAACCTCACTTTTGCTTATACAAAAGTGGGGTATTTTTGTATATAATACCTTTTATTATAATATAAGCAAAAATGTCATAGTAATAAATAAAATAAAAAAAACAATGCCAAAATGCTGTTTGGTATTTAATTTGCAACATCATTATTTATTAAAATTAAAAAATACATAAAACTATGGGAATCTATTTAATTTTCGGGATTTTTATGCTTGCTAGTTGGTTAGTAAGCTCACGTTTGAAGTCAAAATTTAAAGAATATTCTAATGAATTTCTACCTTCTGGATTGACAGGAAAAGATATTGCTGAAAAAATGTTAAAACAAAATGGAATTGATGATGTTGTAGTTATATCTACAGACGGAGAATTGACAGACCATTACAATCCGTTAAAGAAAACCGTAAACCTTAGTGAAGCTGTTTACTATGGTGCAAATGTGTCTGCAGCTACTGTTGCTGCTCATGAATGTGGACATGCTATTCAACATTCTAAATCTTATGCATTTCTAACATTAAGGTCTCAATTAGTTCCTGTTGTTGAATTTAGTTCTCGCTGGATGCAATGGGTGTTGTTGGCAGGTATATTAATGATTAATACATTCCCAACACTTTTGCTTATAGGTATAATATTATTTGCAACAACAACTTTGTTTAGTTTTATTACTTTACCAGTTGAGTTTGATGCATCTCGAAGAGCTCTAGTATGGCTTGATAATTCAGGTGTAGTAAACAGTATTGGTCATAGCAAAGCTCAAGATGCTTTAAAATGGGCTGCATTAACTTATGTTGTTGCGGCTTTAGGCTCCTTAGCTTCTTTGCTTTATTATATTATGATTTATTTAGGTGGTGATAGGAGATAACACAAATTACTATTAGTTAATTCTATATGTCTGCAAATTTTATTCTAACCGTAATTATTGTATTTTACATTGTTGATTTTTTAATTGAACAATTAGTTTCTTTTCTTGATGACAAGAATAACAATGCTTCAATTAACCCAGAATTAAAAGGTGTGTATGATGAAGATAAATATGCTAAATCTTTAAAGTATAATCACCAAAGGTATTTATTTGGTTTATTTAAAAATAGTTTTTCATTTATAATATTGTTGCTTTGCTTATTGTATGGTGTTTTTGGGAATATAGAAACAATGATAATGTCAGCTTATCAAAACAAATTAATAGTTTCTATTTGCTTTTTTGGAATTATATTTTTATTTTCAGAGATTATATCATTGCCTTTATCTTATTATTCAACATTTGTTATAGAACATAAATTTGGATTTAATAAAACTAATTTAAAAACATTTTTAACAGACAAGCTGAAGTCTATGCTAATTGCCTTTATAATTGGCACATTGATCTTTTCTGTTCTTATTTTTAGTCTAGGTTATTTAGGCAAAAACTTTTGGGTGTTGTTTTGGGTATTTTCAGTGCTGTTTACCATATTTATTTCCGAATTTTATACTGTTTTAATAGTTCCTATATTTAATAAGCTTCTTCCACTAGAAGATGGGGATTTAAGAGATGCAATTAAAGAGTTTGCAAATAAAGTTAATTTTAAAATTGATAATATTTTTGTTATTGATAGCTCTCGTAGATCTTCTAAATCTAATGCTTATTTCTCTGGTTTAGGAAAGAAAAAGAAAATAGTAATCTATGACACATTAATTAAAAACCACACTAAAGAAGAAATTGTTGCTATTATTGCTCATGAAATTGGGCATTATAAACATAAGCATACTATAAAGGGGCTAATAATGTCATTTGTTCAAACAGGATTTATTCTTTATTTGCTTTCTTTTGCAATATTTAACTCTAACGTATCTATAGCTTTAGGAGGGACTGGGATTAGTTATAATCTAGGATTAATAGCTTTTGGGTTATTGTTCTCTCCTATAAGTCTATTATTTGGAATATTAAGTAATTTTTTATCAAGAAAGTTTGAATATGAAGCGGATAAATATGTTGATCTTAATTATGAAACGACACATTTTATTGCAGCTTTAAAAAAGCTATATTCTGATAATTTATCAAACATTAATCCTCATAAGTTAAATGTTTTTCTAAATTACTCTCATCCTACTTTATTACAAAGAATAATGGCATTCAAAAAATAAAAATAATATTTTATGAAAATAGGAGCAATAATTCAAGCAAGAGCATCATCTACTAGGTTACCAAATAAGATATTTAAAGAATTACCATACGGTTCTGGAATTCCTGTTTTAAAACATATAATAGACCGTTTAAAGAAGGTTGATAAAATAAATGAAGTAATTATTGCAACTTCAGAAGATTCTTCAGATAATTCTGTTGAGAATTTCTGCAAAGAAAATAATATAAGTTGTTTTAGAGGAAGCTTACCTAATGTTTTATCTCGTTTTTATTATGCAGCAAAAATGTATGATTTTGATGTAGTATGTCGTTTCACAGGTGATAATCCATGTTTAGATATTCCAATGATGAATGATGTTGTTAATCATTTCGGTGATAAATTTGAAAATTACTTACATTCAACAGGTTTTCCTAATGGAACAAATATAGAAGTATTTACTTTTGATATCTTAGAGTATGCCTTTAATAATGCAATAGAGGCTTATGATATAGAACATGTGACTCCTTTTATTATTCAAAGAGCTAAAGATATTGATAAATTTAGGGTTTTAAATTATGATGATTTCAAACACGATGAACCTATAAGATTAACTTTGGATACTCCTCAAGATTATTCATTTTTATGCTCTGTTTTTAATGCATTGTATGATAAAAACATTTTTTTTGAAACTAAGGATGTTTATAATTTACTTAATTCTAATCCTTGGCTTAGAGATTTAAATGCCAATGTGTTTCACAAAAGAAAATTTATGAATATTAATGAAGAACTGATTGAAGCAGAGAATTTGTTACGTCAGTTAGAATTAAATAATGCAGCAGATATTATAAAAATAAATAGATTATAAAAACAACTTATTAACTGAATGGATTATGTAATTTACTGAAGAATTTAGCAATTGATTTTTCTTCTTTTTCAAATTCTTCTTTATAATTTTGCATTGATTCCGCTAACAAATATAATATTTTACAATTATTATGAAGCCATTCGCTAGCTTGTTTATCATCTTTAATAGAGCTAATTAATAATGCAGAATAATAACTATTATCTTTAAGCCATTTGAAGGCTTTATTTTCTTCCTCAAACAAAGCATCATGTATTGCTACAAGTTCTATAAAATTATTATTGCCAAGCCATTTAAGAGCCTTTTCATCACCTTTAATTGAGTTAACAAAAGCCCCTAACTCAGGCCAGTTTTGTATTAACCAATTAATAAACTTACCATTTATGTCCTTATCTTTCATTGCTTCAATTAATATTAAAAGGACTTCTACAGGATAATTTATCATTAAAATAATTTGTTAATTCTGTTTAATATTATAACAACTATTCAAAAGTAAAGATAAATTACAAATTTCATCAAATTAATTTTAAAATCTAAAAAAATATTGAGATTTAATAACGAAATTATTAAATAGTGCTTTTTTGCAACCGTTTTGCGTCATAGAAATTTTTATTATATATATTAACAATAGAGTTTACAAAAAAAATTACTTTATTTTTTTCATTTCGAAATATTTAAAATCTTTTCCACTTTTTACCACCCATACTTTTTCATTTATAGTTAAGTATCCTATTTTTGTGAAAAAATCTTTGGAAATTACTAAGGCGTCAAGTATTATTTCATTGTATCCATTTTTTAAAATTGTTTGTTCTAGGAAGTTCATAATATAAGTTCCATAGCCTTTTTTTTGAAAATCCTTTAATACAAAAAGCCTTTTAATATAATTGTTTTCGATGGTTCCTGTTCCTATAATTTTATTGCTATAGCAAAGTATATATACATTTTCTTGCTGAATATCATGAATTATGTTTTCTATGCTATGGTAATCATTTTTTAAGTAGTCTAAACTTTCTGTATTATAGTAATCTTTATAAAAATAATCCAGAGTGTAATCTATTAATTCTTTTACCATTATAACTTCTTGCAGTATTGCTTTTTTGATTATTAACATGATTGTTTTTTTATGCTTTTATATTTTGTTAATAAATATTTTGACAAAAGTACTAATGAAAAATCACAAAATTGATTAAAAATTTTAAGGATTTTTATTATATGTAATGCTTTGATTATTAGCTATTTGTAGTTGATGTTGATAAATTGTTAAAAAAAAAGTGGAGAAAAGTGGTTTTAAGTGGTATTTTATATTTAAATTTACAAACTAATTTTTTTAATAAAATTAATTAATGATTAATTTGCGCTTAAGAGGAGAATTTCGTTGTACGCTTGATGTCAAGGGGCGTTTTATGTTGCCTGTTGCATTGCAAAAACAGTTGCCTGTTGATGAGCGTGAAGATTATCGTAATAAATTAATGATAAATAGAGGATTAGATAAATGTTTAGTTCTTTATCCAGTTAGTGAATGGGATAAAATAGAGGATGATTTAAGCAAATTAAATGATTTTATAGAGGAAGAAAGACGTTTTAAAAGATTATTAAAATCGGGTTTAAACGAAGTCGATATTGACAAGAGTTCAAGAATAGTCATCCCAAAAATGCTAATGCAACATGCTGGCATTAAAAAAAATATAGTTTTATATGCAGATCAAAATAAAGTTGAGATATGGGATGAAGAAACTTATAATAAGCATATTGAAGAAAATGGAGATGATTTATCAATATTAGCAGAAAAAGTTATGGGAGGTAAATCAGAATGATTGAAGAAAGAGCATATCATACAAGTGTATTGCTTGAGGCAAGCATAGAAGGATTAAATATAAAACCAAATGGAATTTATGTTGATGTTACTTACGGAGGTGGAGGTCATTCAAAAGCTATATTAAATAATTTGCAAGGAGGCCATTTGATTGCTTTTGATCAGGATAGTGACGCTGAGGCTAATCTTGTTAATAATGAAAGGTTTACGTTTGTTAATAATAATTTTAAATATTTAAAGAATTTTTTAAGATATCATAAATTCAACTCAGTTGATGGCATTTTGGCTGATTTAGGAATATCTTCATATCAAATAGATAATGTTAAAAGAGGTTTTACAATAAGAGATGATTCGGCATTATTAGATATGAGAATGGACAAAACGCAGAGTCTTACAGCGGAATATATATTAAATAATTATGATGAAACAATAATCTACAGGATTTTAAAAAATTATGGAGAGTTAAAAGAAGCAAAAATGATTGCTAACAGAATATGCAATTATAGAAAAACAGGAACAATAAAAACAGTGTTAGATATAAAAAACTCTATGGGTAATTTTCACAAAGTGAACGATGCGAAATTTTTAGCTAAAATATTTCAGGCATTAAGAATAGAGGTAAATAATGAACTTGAATCTTTACAGGAGTTTTTATTACAAGCAAAAGAGATGTTAAAACCATCTGGACGCTTAGTTGTTATTTCATATCATTCATTAGAAGACAGATTAGTCAAAAACTTCATGAGATATGGAGCATTTGAAGAATCAACAGAAAATTTCAGTCTTTATACAAACAACACTTCTTGTTTTAAAGCCATAACAAAAAAAGCAATACAGCCAGATGATAACGAAATATTTGCAAATAACAGGTCCAGAAGTGCAAAATTAAGAATTTGCGAAAAGTTATAATTATAATGGGAAATATATTAAAAAAAACTTTAACTAAAGAAACACCAGAAAAGGCAGAAAAGAAAGCAAATCCTAGAACAAAAAATGTGGGTAAGTTTTTGAATCTTATCTTAGGTGGCAGTTACATTGGCAAAGAAAATTTTTATAACAATATTCCATTTATAGTTTTCATTGCTATTTTAGTATTTACATATATTTCGAATTCTTACTATTCAGAGAAGTTAGTAACAAGACTTGAAAAAATGAATAAAGATTTAGAATTTACTCGAGTAGAATTTGTTAATATTAAATCTGTTTTAATGGATTCAACAAAGCAATCAAATGTTGCAAGTATGCTAGAACCTTATGGAATTAAAGAATCAAAGATTCCACCAAAAAAAATAATTGTTAAACTAAAATCTAACTAAATGGATAAAAAAGGGCAACAATATTGGAGGGCTTTTCTAGTTTACATTTTTATTCTTGTGTTTGCTATTGCTATAATAAATAAAGTAATAACAATACAGTTAAAAGAGGGGCCTTATTTAAGAGAAATGGCTGATGATTTTTCTCTTAAATATGATAGTGTTGGGGCTGTTAGGGGAAACATCTATACCTTAGAGGGCAAGTTATTGGCTACATCAATCCCTGTTTATGATATACGAATAGATTTTGCATCGGAAACATTTAAGGAACAAAATAAAGGAAAAACATTTGAGAAGGATTTAGACAGTTTGTGTCGAGATTTAAATATATTATTTAGAAATAGTAAAAATTATAAGAAATATATAAAAAAAAGTATTCAGTTAAAAAATCATTACTTTTTATTAGAGAGGGACATTTCTGTTCTACAACTAAACAAAATAAAGAGATTTCCTATTTTTCGAAAGGGAATTTACAAAGGTGGTTTTATAGTGGAAGAAAAGAGCAAAAGAGTTTATCCTTTTAATTTGCTAGCAAAGAGGTCAATAGGCAAGGCTCATTTAAATTGTGTTGATTGCAATAATGTAGGTTTAGAAGGAGCTTATAATAAGCTTTTACAGGGTTCTACAGGAAAACGTTTAATGCAAAGAGTAGCAAAGAATAATTGGAAGCCAGTAAATGACAATAATGAAATAGAGCCGAAAAATGGCATGGATGTAATAACCACTCTAGATATCAATTTGCAAGATGTAGCAGAGAATGCTTTGCAAAAACAATTAAAGAAAAGTTCAGCAGATCATGGTTGTGTTGTTTTAATGGAAGTTGAGACAGGATATATAAAAGCAATTGCTAATTTAAAAAGAGATAGAATAGATAGTAATTATTATGAGTCGTATAATTTTGCCATAGGAGAAAGTTCAGAACCTGGTTCCACATTTAAGCTTGCTTCAATTGTTGTCGCTCTTGATGATGGTGTGGTTGAATTAGATGATATTTTAAACACAGGAAGGACAAATTATTCTGGTGAAGAAATGAAAGATTCTCATTATGAAGGAACAAATATAAAAATGCCATTAAAAAAAGCCTTCGCAATTTCTTCAAATGTAGCTATATCACAATTAATTCATAATAAATATTCAAAAAATCCTCAAAAATTTATAGATGGTTTATATAGATTAGGATTAAATAATTCATTAGATATTGATATAAAAGGAGAACAAAGTCCATACATAAAAAATACAAAAGATAAATTTTGGTCAGCTCTGTCTTTGCCATGGATTTCAATAGGGTATGAAATTAATATAACTCCATTACAATTGCTTACTTTCTACAATGCTATAGCAAATAATGGGAGATTAATGAAACCATTATTTGTAAAAGAAATAAGAACAACACGAAAAATATTAGAAAAATATGAACCATACGTTATAAATGAATCTATATGCTCACAAGAAACAATAAAAAAAGTAAAAGAATTATTGCTTGAAGTAGTAGAAAATGGAACAGCTAAAAATATAAAAAATGATGTTTATAAGATAGCAGGAAAAACAGGGACAGCGCAAATTGCAAATACAAATCAAGGGTATAAAAGTGGACTTAGAACAACTTATAGGGCATCTTTTGTTGGATATTTTCCTGCGGATAATCCTAAGTATTCATGTGTTGTGGTAATTAATAATCCTGCTACAATATTTTATGGAAGTGCAGTTGCTGCGCCTGTATTCAAAGAAATTGCAGATAGGGTTTATGCTACTAGGTTAGATATACATGATCCAGCCAAAGAAGAAAATCAACAAATACTGGCTATACCAAAATACAAGAAAAGTACTTTTGAAGATATAAAAGCTATAAATAAAATAATATTAAACAAGCCAGAATTAACAAAAAAAATATTTAGAGAATCAGGTATAAATGAGAACATAATCATCTCAAATCTCACAAAAGATGTTGTTCCAGACTTAATTGGACTAAGTATTAAAGATGCCATTTATTTTCTTGAGAATCATGGATTGAAAGTTGTTGCTATAGGCAAAGGTGCTGTAGTAAGACAATCATTAAATCCAGGATCTAAATTTACAAAAGGAAGTTCTATAATTTTATATTTAGGATAGATGAAACAATTAGACCAAGTTTTAATAGATGTAGAAGTAATTGAAAAGATAAATTATGACAATTGTCTGATTTCTAAATTATCTTTTAATTCACGAGATTTATTAGATAACGGTATTTTCTTTGCTATAAGAGGTACTAATGTTGACGGGCATGATTATATAGATCAAGCAATAGCAAATCAAGCAAAAGTCATTGTATTAGAAAAATTACCATTACAATTAAATGAAAATATAATATATGTAGTTGTAAGAGATTCAAATCATGCATTAGGAATTATTGCTGCGAACTTCAATGATAATCCTTCAGACAAAATAAAAGTAATAGGAATAACAGGAACAAATGGAAAAACAACAACCGCAACACTTCTATATAAATTACTGAGTAGTTTAGGATATAATGTTGGTTTATTAAGTACAGTAGCCGTATATGTAAATAAAGAAGAATTTCAAGCAACACATACTACCCCTGATCAGATAACATTGCAAGGATATTTGAATCTTATGGTCTCAAAAGGATGTCAATATTGTATTATGGAGGTTAGCTCACATTCAATTATTCAAAAAAGAATAGATGGAATAAGCTTTTTTGGAGGGGTATTTACCAATATTACACATGACCATTTAGATTATCATAAAACTTTTGAAAATTATATTAATGCAAAGAAACTATTTTTTGATAATTTGCCAAGTACTGCATTTGCACTATCAAATAAAGATGATAGAAATGGCAATTTAATGTTACAAAATACCAAAGCAAAAAAATACCTATATAGTTTAAATAATATAGCAGACTTCAAATTTAGAATTGTAGAAAATACAATTGAAGGAATGCAAATAAATGTTGAAAATAAAGAATTATATACTCAATTATGTGGGGTTTTTAATGCTTACAATTTACTGACAGTTTATTCAGTTGCATCAATAATTGGTGAGGAAACAGAGAAAATGTTAACAATATTAAGTATTTTAGGTTCGGTAAAAGGACGTTTTGAAAAGATAGAAGGAAGTGAAAACAAAAAAGGCATTATAGATTATGCTCATACTCCAGATGCTTTAGAAAATGTATTGGAGACTATAAATATTACAAAAAATGACAGTCAAAATATTATAACAATAATTGGCTGTGGTGGGGATAGAGATAAAGGGAAGCGTCCAGAGATGGCGAAAATAGCTTGTGAGAAAAGTTATAAAACAATAATAACTTCGGATAATCCAAGATTTGAAAATCCAGAAGATATTATAAAAGATATGTTAGAAGGGATAAAAAAATACACTTTTGACAATAAGTATATTGTTATAAGTGATAGACGAGAGGCAATAAAAACGGCATGTTTAATCGCAAAACCAAATGACATTATTTTAGTTGCAGGCAAAGGTCATGAAACATATCAAGATGTTAAAGGGATTAAATCTCATTTTGATGATAAAGAAATATTAACTGAATTTATAAACTTGTAAAATATGCTATATCATTTGTTTACATACTTACACAAGCTGTATAACATACCAGGAATAGGAGTGTTTCAATATATATCTTTTAGAGCTGCTATGGCATTAATATTTTCTTTATTAATATCATTATTTTGGGGTAAAAGTATAATAAAGTATTTACAATTAAAGCAAGTTGGCGAAATTATAAGAGATTTAGGTTTAGAAGGTCAGATGAGTAAGAAAGGCACACCAACAATGGGAGGAATTATTATTATTGCTTCAATATTAATACCTACATTATTATTAGCCAAATTAGATAATATTTACATAATATTAATGATAATAACAACTATATGGTTAGGAATAATTGGATTTACTGATGACTACATAAAAGTATTTAAAAAACATAAAGAAGGTCTTGCAGGAAAGTTCAAAATTATGGGTCAAGTGGGTTTAGGGATTATAATAGGTAGTGTTTTAATTTTTAACAACAATGTCGTAATAAAAGAAAAGGTAACAGAAAATAAAGAAGTAATCGCTATAAATGATGATAATTTATTCAAAGTAGAAAGCATAAATACAAATAATAAATTATTTAAAAACGAATCTATTAATTCAACAAAAACAACTATACCATTTTTTAAAAACAATGAATTTGATTATGCAGTTCTTATTTCATTTATAGGTAATGATTATAAAAAGTGGGCTTTTTTAATATTCATCCCTATTGTTATATTAATAATTACTTCTGTATCAAATGGTGCAAATATTACAGATGGGTTAGATGGACTTGCAACGGGTACTTCTGCAATAATAGGGACAACATTAGGTGTTCTTGCTTATGTTTCTGGTAATACAATTTTTGCAAACTATCTTAATATTATGTACATTCCAAATACAGGAGAATTAACAATATTCATTAGTGCTTTTGTTGGAGCTTGTGTTGGATTTCTTTGGTATAATACGTTTCCTGCTCAAGTATTTATGGGAGATACAGGAAGCCTTACTTTGGGAGGTATAATTGCTGTATTTGCAATTATAATAAGAAAGGAATTATTAATACCTGTTTTATGTGGAATTTATTTAGTCGAAAATCTATCAGTAATCATACAAGTTGGTTATTTTAAATACACAAAGAAAAAATATGGAGAAGGCAGAAGAATATTTAAAATGTCTCCGTTACATCATCATTTTCAAAAATTAGGATACCCAGAACCTAAAATAGTTCTTCGATTCTGGATTATCGGTATAATTCTCGCAGTATTAACAATTGTAACATTAAAATTAAGATAAGATGAGTATAGTTATAAAGGAAAAGAAGGCCGCAATATTTACAGTAATTAATGACAAGCTATTAGAATTAAGAAAAAATCCAATCAAGTTGTCTTTATGTAATTTTGAATCTGATGATCATAGGTTAGAATTTGTTGCAAAAATAAAAGGCGTTGATTATGTAAATGATTCTAAGGCAACAAATATAAATTCATCATGGTATTCACTTGAGAAAATGACAAAAAATATTATTTGGATTATAGGAAGCAAAATAAATATAAGTGAGTTAAATATGACAAAAGATTTAGTTAGGGATAAGGTTAAGGAAATTATTTATATGGGTGAAGAAAATTATATGTTAGAAAATTATTTTTTGAATCAAGATAAACATATTTCTAATGTTAGAAATATAGAAGATGCTGTTATTTTATCTTATAGGATTGGTCAAAAAGATAATATAGTTTTGTTTTCGCCAGGTTGTCCAAGTTTTGATTTATATAAGAATTATGCAGAACGAGGGGAATCTTTCATTAAATCAGTAAGAAATTTATAAACATATATGTCAGAAAAGACAAAAAACATATTATTTTATTTTACAAAAGGAGATAAAGCTATTTGGGGAGTAGTTATCCTTTTATTTATAATTTCAATACTTACAGTATATAGTGCTACTGGGACTTTAGCTTATAAGTATCAAGGAGGTAATACTGCGTATTATCTATTTAAACATTTAAGTATTGTTGTTTTTGGATTTTTACTTATATTTTTGACTCATTTAATTCCTTATAGGAAGTTCGCAATAATTACAGTTTTAGCCTTATTTTTAGCTATAATATTATTGGTTTTAACCCATTTTATGGGAACAAATATAAATGAAGCTGACAGATGGTTAAGTATTCCTTTTCTAGGGATATCTTTTCAAACATCAGACTTGGGTAAATTGGCAATAATAATGTATGTAGCAAGAGCATTATCCATATATAAAGACAATGTAAAGACTTTTAATCAATTTGAGTTTAAAAACGCAATATTACCAATACTATTACCAATATTTATTATCTGTGGACTAATATTAAAATCAAATTTTTCTACCTCAGCATTAATCTTTGTAACATGCATTGTTTTAATGTTTGTAGGCAATGTTAATATTAAGTATTTATTAAGTATTGGTTTGATTGGAATAGTTTCGTTTCTAGTTTTTATATTTATATTAAATAAATCTACAGATACAGGTCGTTTAGGAACATGGAAAAAAAGAATAGATACATTTGTTAATGCAAAAAGCAATGATGAAAATAGTGATTTGAAAAGAGGCCGATTTTCAGATGCAAATTATCAGGCAGAGCAATCCAAAATAGCAATAGCAACAGGAAAAATCTTTGGGAAAGGTCCGGGTAATAGTACACAAAGGAATTTTTTACCTCATCCTTATTCTGATTTTATATATGCTATTATAATAGAGGAGTATGGGTTTGTTGGAGGGTTTGTTGTTTTATTTTTATATTTAGTTGTTATGTATAGAGCATTAATTATATTAATAAATAGTTCTGGAACATTTGGAGCCTTGTTAGCATTTGGCTTAAGTTTTAGTTTAGTTTTTCAAGGTATGACAAATATGGCTGTAGCTGTAAATCTATTTCCAGTAACAGGTCAGCCATTACCATTCATAAGTATGGGAGGTACTTCTATTTGGTTTTCTAGTATTTCGCTTGGAATTATATTAAGTGTTAGTAAAGATATAAAAACAGAGGAGTTTTAATGTTAATGGATAGTTCAAATATAAAAATTATAATTGCAGGAGGTGGAACAGGTGGGCATATATTCCCAGCTATAGCTATAGCCAATGAGCTGAAAGATAAACTATCTATTAAACAAGAAAATATATTGTTTGTTGGCTCGTCAAATCGCATGGAAATGAAAAAAGTTCCTGAAGCTGGATATAATATAAAAGGTCTATGGATTGAAGGATTTAACAGAAAATCAAAAATCAAGAATATAAAAACAATATGCAAAATCATATTTAGCTTAATACATTCATTAATAATAATAATAAAATTTAATCCTAAGATTGTAATTGGTGTTGGAGGATATTCAAGTGGTCCGATACTTTTTGTATCTTCACTATTTTGTAAAAAATGCTATATACAGGAACAAAACTCTTATGCAGGAATAACTAATAAGCTTTTAAGTAAATATGTAAGAAAGATATTTGTAGCTTATCCTAATATGGATAAATTCTTTAATGCAAATAAAATACTTCTTACGGGTAATCCTATAAGAAAGGATATCATAGAGAATAATATAAATAGAGAAGAGGCTTTAAAATATTTTGGGCTATTAGATAATAAAAAAACAATACTAGTTCTTGGAGGGAGTTTAGGTTCTCGAACAATCAATAATGTTTTTCATAAACATATTAATTCTTTTATAAATCAAGATATTCAAGTATTATGGCAAACAGGAAAAACGTTTAAATATGATTACAAAAATGATGTTAATAGAAAGGGAATAGTAATTACTGAATTTATTGATAGGATGGATTATGCTTATAATATTGCAGATTTGGTTATTTCTAGAGCTGGTGCAATAGCAATTTCAGAATTAGCAATAAATGCAAAGCCATCAATACTCGTTCCATCACCCAATGTTACTGAAGATCATCAAACAGTTAATGCAAACACTCTTGTAGCGAAAAGGGCAGCTATAATGATTGGAGAAAACGAAGTTGGACGATTAATCATAAAAAAAGCATTAGATATTATAAGTGACGATGATTTAATGAAAAACTTATCTGAAAATATAAAAAAATTTGCATTTCCTAATGCAACGCAAAATATTGTTGAATATATTATTAATGATATAAATGGAAAATAGAGATACTAATATATTGTTTCTTGGCATTGGAGGTATAGGAATGAGTGCTATAGCAAGGTATTATAAGTGCCTTAATTATAATGTATATGGTTATGATAAGACCCAAACAACATTAACAGAAGCACTAATTAAGGAGGGTATTAATGTTTTTTATGAAGATAGTATCGATTATTTCCCTAAAAAGTTAAAATTTGTTGTATATACTCCTGCTGTGCCAAAGGTTTCAAATATTTATAACTATTTGGAAAGAGAGAATTACAAAATATATAAACGAGCAGAAATATTAGGGTTGATTACAAAAGATGCTTTTACAATTGCTGTAGCAGGAAGTCATGGAAAGACAACAATATCATCAATAATAGCACATATACTGAAGCAAGCAGGTGTTAATGTTTTTGGATTTATAGGCGGCATAATGTGTAACTATAAATCTAATCTAATAATGTCAGACATAAATAAGCCGAAAATATTTGTTGTTGAAGCAGATGAATATGACAGATCTTTTTTGCAATTATCTCCAAATATATCTGTTATTAGTTCTATTGATACTGATCATCTTGATATTTATAAAAATATTAAAAATATAGAACTAGCATTTAATGAATTTGCTTCTAAAATTAAAGATAATGGAATTTTAATTACTAATAAAAGAATAAAAAATATTAATGTTTCACAAAGTATAAAGAATTACACGTATTCAACATCAGATATTGCTGATTTTCAAGCGAAAAATATTATTATTGACAAGAATGGGGGTAGTTTTGATTTTGTTAGTAGTGATGTTGTAAATATATCAACATTTATACATGGAGAGCATAATATAGAAAATATTACAGCAGCATTATCGGTAGCAAAATTAATGAACATAGATGTTGAAATTGCAAAAAAAGCGGTTAGTGAATACAAGGGAGTAAAACGAAGATTTGAATATATAATAAATACTGAAAAAATTGTATACATAGATGATTATGCACATCATCCTGAAGAATTAAAAAAAATAATTAAATCATTAAAAAAGATATATAAAGGAAAGAAGATAACTGGGATTTTCCAACCACACTTATATTCAAGAACTAAAGATTTATATAAAGAATTTGCAGATAGTTTAAATAAATTAGATGAAGTTATTCTTTTAGATATATATCCTGCACGAGAAGAGCCAATAGAGGGAGTTAGTTCTCAGATAATATATGATAGATTAAAATGTAAAAAGCATTTAAGTACGAAAGAGAAACTACTATCACACCTTAATCAATTAGAAACAGATGTTTTGGTTACATTTGGAGCAGGTGACATTGATAGCTTGATTATATATATTAAGAAATTTTTAATTACTAAATATCTATGATGAATAGGGTATTGTATATAGTAAAATTAGTTGTTGTATTGGTTGTTTCTATTACAATATTTAGCTTTGTTACAATTTCTCATAATGATTCTTTGTGTCAATCAGTAGAGATTTCTATTAACGATAATTTAAAGTATTACACACAAGAAGAGATTTTAAAAATATTACAAGACCAAAAAATAAACATATTAGAAACAAAAATAAAAGATATTAATATAAATAAAATAGAGAGCATTATAAGCAGCATGCATTATGTAAAAAAAGCAAATGTATATTTAACAATAGATGGTATTTTAAGAATAGATATAGAACACCGCAAGCCAATAGTAAGAATTATTAATAGCAATTATGAAAACTTTCTTATTGATGATAATGGAGCTATTTTATATACCTCTGAAAATTTTACTCCTAGAGTAATATATGCAAATGGTTTTATAAAGAAAAATTATGCAAACTATGCTTCAAAGAATATTATTGTGGATAAAGACAAAAAAAGTTTAATGCAAAACAATATTATTTCAGACATTTATACCGTTTGCAAGTATATAGATAATGACTCATTATGGTCAAGAATGATAGAGCAAATATATATAAACGAACAAAATGAGATAGAATTAATCCCAAAAATAGGAAATCAAGTAATTATACTTGGTAATGTTGAAAACTTAGAGAATAAATTCCGAAAACTTTTAGCATTTTATCAACATGGAATAATATATATGGGATGGGATAAATATTCGGTAATTAATTTAAAATATAAAAATCAGGTAGTTTGTAACTAAAAAAACATAATTATGGAAGAATCAAAGATTGTTGTAGGTTTAGACGTTGGGACAACCAAAATAGCAGCTATAGTTGGTTGTAGAAACGAAAACAATAAAATTGATATAATAGGAGTCGGCAAAGTAAAATCTGTTGGCGTTATGCGTGGAGTGGTTGTTAATATTGATAAAACGGTTGAATCCATAAAACAAGCAATAAAAGAAGCAGAAGAAATAGCTGGAGTAGAAATTGATAGTGTAAATGTGGGAATTGCTGGACAACACATAAAAAGCTTTCAAAATGATGGGTCTCTTATGCGAGAAAGTTTTAATGAAGAAATAAGCATAAATGATGTTGAGAAATTAATTGACAGTATGTATAATGTTGCAGTTGAGGCAGGTTATAAAATTATTGACGTTATTCCTCAAGAGTATAATGTTGATAATGAGACCGGAATTAAAGAACCAGTAGGAATGTTTGGAAGAAACTTAAAAGCAAGTTTTCATACCATCACAGGGCAAATATCTGCAATAAAAAATCTTCATAGATGTGTTGAGAGGTCTGGTTTAAAAGTTAATAATTTGATGTTAGAACCAATAGCTTCAGCTGAAGCAGTTTTAAGTGAAGAAGAGAAAGAAGCAGGAGTTGCATTAGTTGATATTGGAGGAGGAACAACTGATATTGCTATATTTCAAGATGGAATAATTAGGCATACATCAGTAATTCCGTTTGGAGGTAATGTTATTACTGAGGATATACGTCAAGGTTGTACTATTTTAAAAGAACAAGCTGAAATATTGAAAATTAGGTATGGTTCAGCAATTGCTTCTGAAAATAAAGAAACTGAAATCGTTACAATACCTGGATTAAAAGGACGGGAACCTAAAGAAATTTCACTAAGAAATCTTGCAAATATAATACAAGCAAGAATGGAAGAAATTTTAAAATTTGTATATCTAGATATAAAAAATTCTGGTTTTTCTAAAAAACTAATTGCTGGTATAGTACTTACTGGAGGTGGAGCTCAAATGAAACATATTCAACAATTAACAGAACTTATTACATCTATGGAAACCCGAATAGGTTACCCAACAGAGCATTTAGCTCTAACAGAAAATAAAGATATAACAAGTCCAATGTATTCAACAGGTGTAGGGCTTGTTTTAAAAGGTTTTGAAGAAATGGAAAAAAAAGAAACTAACAAAGAAAAATCTAAAGAAGAAACCAAAACAGATAAGGAATCAAATAAACCAAAGAAAACTGACAAATTAAAAAAATGGTTTGATGATCTTATTAAAGATATTAATTAAGTAACAACATAAAACAACTAAATAATAAGGAGAAATTAATTATGAACGGTAAAAACTATTTTGAACCAGAAATGGAGAAAAAAAACTTCAAACCAATTATAAAAGTAATTGGAGTTGGAGGTGGTGGCACAAACGCTGTAAACTTCATGTATAGCAATGGTATTAATGATGTGGACTTTATTGTTTGCAACACAGATTATCAATCACTAGCATCTAGTAAAGTCCCAGTAAAGATTCAACTGGGCTCAAAGCTTACACAGGGACTAGGGGCTGGTCAAGATCCGAAGAAAGGTGCCGATGCTGCAACTGAATCTATGGATGAAATAAAAAATAATCTGCAAAATACAAAAATGTTATTTATTGCAGCAGGAATGGGTGGAGGAACAGGTACTGGAGCTGCTCCTATTATAGCAAAACTTGCAAAAGAAGAACTAAAGATTCTTACAGTAGCAATAGTTACAGTGCCATTCTTTTTAGAAGGCCCTAAAAGAAAAAAACAAGCCGAAGAAGGAATAAAAGAATTAAAACAATATGTTGATGCACTTATTGTTATTAGAAATGATAAAATTAGAGAATTTTATGGCAATCAAACAGTAAGAGCAGCCTTTGCAAATGCAGACAATGTGTTAAATATAGCAGCCAAAAGTATTTCAAATATAATAAACTATGAGGGATACATTAATGTTGACTTTAATGATGTAGAAACAGTTATGAAAGATAGTGGAGTTGCAATAATGGGTTCTGCTTTTGCAGAAGGTGAAGGTAGAGCTGAAATTGTTACTAAATCTGCATTAAATTCACCTTTATTAAATGATAATCAGATTTACGGAGCAAAAAATGTATTGCTTTATATATCTCACGGAAATGAAGAAATTACTATGGACGAAATGGAATGCATAACAAAAATAGTACAAGAAGAAGCTGGAGAAAATGCAAATGTAATACTTGGATTAGGACATGATCAAGCCCTTGAAAATAAAATTTCAGCAACAATTGTAGCTACAGGATTTGCGACAATTCCAGAAGTTGGAGTCAAAATAGAAGCTACTAAAGTAATTAATCATACTATAAATGTTGAAGAAAAAGAAGTTAAAGTAGTTGACATAGAAACAAAACCTGAAGTAAAGCAAACAACAGAAGCAATACAAACAGATAATATATTTAACATTAATATAAAACAAAACAAACCATTCGAAGATAGCTACAATATTAATTCTGACTCAGATGTTATTGATAGCATAAAACCAATAGAAGCTACACAAGAAAAAGAAATAATTCCAACAGTTTTAAGCAATGATGATGATGATAATTCTTATTCCGAAAGTATAGAAAAAAAAGGCATTGATACTAAAAAAAATGATGACAGAAAAAACACTTTTAAACAATTATCAGAAGCATCTAAAAATAATTACTTTGACCCAAATAGCAATCCGTTTTTTGAAGAAGATATAGACTATCGAAATCTTGATTTATCTAAATATGAAAGTGAACCCGCTTTTGTAAGACATAATAAAAATATTGATGACACAATAAAATCGTCAGATAACATAGTCTCTAAATATTCTGTAGGAGGAGCATTATCAAACTATAGCCTAAAATCAGATAATTCTTATTTAAATGATAAAGCAGATTAAAATATACTAAATTATGAGTCTAAAAGATAAAATAAACGAAGACATAAAAAAGGCTATGCTTTCAAAAGACAAAGTAAGTCTTGAGGCTCTTAGAGCTATTAAATCAGCTCTTTTATTAGCCGAAACAGATAAAAATGCAACAGAAATTGATCCTCTAATGGAAATAAAAATTTTACAAAAATTAGTAAAACAAAGGGTTGAGTCTGCTGAAATATACAAAAACCAAAATCGTAAAGACTTGTACGAAACAGAAATACTACAAATACAAGTTATTGAAAAATATCTTCCAGAAAAAATGGATGATAATCAATTAAAAGAATTTTTGATAAATATTATAAAACAAGAAAATGCTACATCCATTAAAGATATGGGTAAAGTAATGGCAATAGCTTCAAAAGAACTATCAGGGAAAGCAGACGGAAAGCGTATTTCTGATATTTTAAAACAAATTTTGGGAAATTAATTCTCAAATATATTTCTCTTTTTTTTAGTTATGTTGTTAGTAAGGCCAGTTTTTTAACTGGTCTTATTTTTTTACCCAGATTACGCGTTAGGTAATTTTAGACTCATATCTAAAGGATAATCCCATAAACCCAAATTGTCCATTAGAAATTTAAAAATATCAATTTGCTTGTTCTAAATTATTGGTAAATTCTAATTTTTATAAATCAATATAATAAAGTAAATTTTTCTTTTTAGTCAATAATAAATTTTAGATAATAACTTTTTTAGGTTTAACCCAGATTCCGCATTAAAAAAAAATGACTAATTTTGGGTGTTAATTTCTAATGCGTAGCGTTAAACAATTTTTTGCCATGAATAT
>MEOD01000092.1 GCA_001768555.1 Bacteroidetes bacterium GWF2_29_10 | reverse complement strand
TTCATTTTTTATTATTTTAAAGAATAAACATCCTTAACTTTAATTATCAGTATATTAACTAAAATAGCACAATATGATAAAATTGATTGTGTTTTTATTAGATGAACTTGTATGTTTGTAATTGTAAAATTATCAGAATAAAAAACTTTCAAATTGTTAATTGGTGATAGTGATGAGAGAGGTGGAGACTCATAAATAATTACAAAAAGTAGAAGCATAAAAAAAATATTATAACTTTGTGAATTATAATTTAAATAACAACGATATTCGTAAATGAGAGATTTATTTGTAATTTTTATTAGCTTAATTATTTGTTTTGCAGGATATTCACAGTCTGATAATAAAGCAAATTTGTCAAAAGAAGAGCTATTGAGAATACAATTAGAAGAAACCCGTTTGGCTGCAATAGAATACATTAATAAATATAAATATGTTGCCATATCGGAAATGTTAATAAATGGTATCCCTGCATCAATTAAATTGGCTCAAGGTCTTTTAGAGACAGATAATGGGCGTAGTGTATTAGTAAAAAATACAAATAATCATTTTGGAATAAAGTGTCATAAAGGGTGGAATGGTAAGACGTACAAATATGATGATGATAGCCCTCAGGAATGTTTTCGGATATATGAAACTCCTTTTGATTCGTATAGAGATCATTCAGTTTTTTTAAGGACAAGACCTTGGTATTCATTTCTTTTCAGTATAAATAGGTATGATTATAAGGCTTGGTCGAATGGATTAAAAAAGGCTGGTTATGCTACAAATCCACAATATGCAATAGGTCTAATTAGGCGAATAGAGGAGTTTAAATTGTATGAGTATGATCATTATTCTTCTTTACCATCAGATCCTAATGATTTATTTGCAACAGAAGAAAAAATAGTTGAAGAAAATAATAGCATTGAGAATATTATTTCTGAGAATAAAATTCTTGCAGAAGAAAAAAAACCATGTCCATGTGAAAATAAGATAGATTATTTTAATGAGTATGTTGTTGGTAATACAACAAGAAAGGCTTGTTTAAATAATGATGTTAAGTACACATTGGCAAGGAAAGGAGATTCTTATTATAGAATAGCAAAAGATTTTAAAATAGAACTTCATGACTTATATGTGTATAATGATTTGGAGGCAACAAATTTGTTAAAAGTAGGACAGATTATATACTTAGAAAAGAAGAAGAAGAAGGCATTACAAGTTGAATATCATATTGCAACAAAAGGGCAAACAGCATGGGATATTTCTCAATTATATGGATTAAGACTAAAAGATCTTTTAAAAAAGAACTCATTAAAGTCGGATGTAAAAATTGTTGTAGGTCAAAAGTTGTGGTTAAACAAGAAAATACCAGTAAGATAATATGTGGATGAAAAATTATATACCAAATATAACAACATTATTGAATTTATTTTCTGGATGTGTTGCTGTTGTTTTATTGTCAGGTGGTAATTTTTATTTAAGCGTATGGTTTATCATAGCGAGTAGTGTGTTTGATTTTTTTGATGGAATGTTTGCCCGTTTGCTAAATAGCACTAGTAAAATTGGTAAAGACTTAGATTCATTGGCAGATATGGTTAGTTTTGGTCTTTATCCAGGTTTTGTTATGTATTGGTTATTAAGTAAGTCAACACTTCCAGAATGTTGTGGTTTATATATTCCATTTTTAGGTTTTTTAATAACCTGTTTTTCAGCATTAAGGTTGGCTATATTTAATAATGATGAAAGTCAAGCAATAAATTTTATGGGATTGCCTACGCCGGCTAATACATTGTTTATTCTATCATTACCTTATATACTAATAAACAATTATGGACATTTGATTGTGAGTTATTATACTATTTTAATGATAGTAATATTTTCGTCGTTAATACTAGTAGCTCCAATAGAATTATTTTCTTTAAAAATTAAAAATATAACTTGGCATTCTAATAAGTTCATTTTCACACTTATTATAATTTCAATTTTATTATTTTCATTTTTTACTTTCAAATCTATTCCTATTATTATACTTTTGTACATTATTTTATCCATAATTAAAAAAATAGTAAAATGAAATTTAAAGCGATCATAAGCATAATGCCTTTAAAACAATTATTAGATCCTCAAGGTAAAGCTGTAACTGCAAGTATGAAAAACATAGGTCTTGCAGAAATTACAAATGTTAGAATAGGGAAGAATATAACTCTGGAAATTGAAGCAGAAGGAGAAAAAGAAGCTAAAGAAAAAGTGGATTTAGCATGTAAAAAATTATTAGTTAATCAAATAATGGAAGATTATACATTTGAAATAATATCTTAAAATAGAAGAGCTAGTTTTACCTAAATCTTACTTAAATGTTAACAAACATACCTGAAATTATCTCCCTCTCTTTGTTTATTTGCTTTATTTTAATTACTTTAATACAACTGATTTATTATTGGTTTCTATTTAGTCGTTTAGCTTTTTTTAATCCAAATAAAGAAGTTTCAGTAGAAACGCCGCCTATATCTGTAATAATATGTGCTAAAAATGAGTATGACAATTTGGAAAGAAATTTGCCGTTTTTTTTAGAACAAAATTATCCAAAATATGAAATACTTGTTGTGAATGATAATTCGGATGACGAAACTACTTATTTGTTGAAAGAATTTGCAGATAAGTATAATCATTTTAAATATGTCTCAATAACTGGATTCTCAAATTATGCATTAGGCAAAAAGTTTCCGTTAGCTATAGGGATTAAATCTGCACAATATGATACGCTTTTATTAACAGATGCAGATTGTATTCCAGCGAGCAATAATTGGATAAGTAGTATGCAAAAAGCTTATACAACATCAAAAACGGAAATAGTTTTGGGTTATGGAGCTTATAAAAAACGACCAGGATTTTTAAATAAGTTAATTAGATATGATGCTTTTTTCATAGGTTTACAGTATCTATCATTTTCACTAGCAGGTTTCCCTTACATGGGAATAGGAAGAAATCTATCTTACAAAAAAGATTTGTTTTTTAAAAATAAGGGTTTTTCGCCTCATTACAATGTAATGTCAGGAGATGATGATTTATTTATTAATAGAGTAGCTAAAAAAGAAAATGTTTCAATTCAGATAGAATATGATTCTCATACATATTCTGAGCCAAAACCAAGTTTTTATAGTTGGGTTTTGCAAAAGAGAAGGCATTTTTCAACATCATACCATTATAAATTTTTTCATAGAGTCTTGTTAGGACTATTGGGGCTGAGCTCTTTAATTTTTTATATGTTATTATTGATTTTATTGCTAATAAATTTCCAAACAACATTTTTAATTATTATCTTTGGAGCAAAATTTATTAGTCAAACTGTAGTTTTTTATCTAACAATGAATAAGTTAAATGAAAAAGATTTGTTTTGGTATTTTATTGTATTTGACTTATTTATGATATTTATTAACCCTGTAATTTTAATATCAGGATTATTATTTAAAAAAAATAAATGGAAATAGGAGTAAATTTAACAGATAAAGCGTTAAGAGATTATAAATTGGTTCAAAGAGCTGTTTGTGGAGAGCAAAAAGCCTATGCAGAGCTTATGAAACATTATAAAGACTCTATTTATTTTATGTTGTTAAAGATGACTAATAATGAAGATGATGCAGAAGATTTAACAATAGAAGCTTTTGGTAAAGCATTTAAGAAGTTAGAACAATATACTCCTGATTTTGCATTTAGTACATGGTTATTTAGAATAGCTTCAAACAATTGTATTGACTTTATAAGGAAGAAGCGAAAAGATATGGTTTCTATTGATAAGCAATGGGAGCATGAAGATGGAGGCGAAATGTCTATAGATATAATTAGTGAGAGTTTAGACCCAGAAGAAAATTATATAAAGAAACAGAAGATACAATATCTACAGGATATTGTTCAAAAATTAAAGCCACAATATAGAACATTGGTAGAAATGCGTTATTTCCAAGAACTGTCTTATGAAGAAATATCAGTGGAACTAAATTTACCTTTAGGAACAGTTAAAGCTCAATTGTTTAGGGCAAGAGAACAACTTCATTGCTTACTAAAAAATAAGCAATATAATATATAACAAGCGAACTTAATCAATTTTGTAATATGTCTTTTTCAGAAGAATTATGCCAATTTAGAAATTTAATATTAGAGGGTATCCCTAATCAATTACCAGAATTTAAAGGTTTAAATGTAAATGTAAATCATGCTCCGATAAGGAAAGATATTTTAAGTAAAGAGGAAAAGAAGCTAGCGATAAAAAATGCATTGCGTTATTTTAAACCAGAATTACATAAAGTATTATCAGTTGAATTTGCGGAAGAATTAAAGAAATTTGGGCGTATTTATATGCATAGGTTTAAGCCTGAATATGAATTAAGAGCAGTAAATATAAATAATTATCCTCATAAATCGCAGCAAGCAGCCGCAATAATGATGATGATTAATAATAATTTGGATAATGCTGTTGCTCAGCACCCAGATGAATTAATTACTTATGGAGGAAATGGCGCTGTATTTCAAAATTGGGCACAATATTTACTTACAATGCAATATCTAGCAGAAATGACAGATGAGCAAACGTTAGTTTTATATTCGGGACATCCATTAGGATTATTTCCTTCCTCTAAAAGTGCGCCAAGAGTTGTTGTTACAAATGGCATGGTTATTCCTAATTATTCAAAACCAGATGATTGGGAAAAATTAAATGCTTTAGGTGTTTCGCAGTATGGGCAAATGACTGCTGGATCTTTTATGTATATTGGTCCACAAGGAATAGTTCATGGGACGACTATCACTATTATGAATGCATGGAGAAAGATCTCTAAAAATAAAGAAGATAGTTTAGCAGGAAGAATATTTGTTAGTTCTGGTCTTGGCGGTATGTCTGGTGCGCAACCAAAAGCAGCAGTAATTGCAGGAGCAATAGGAGTTGTTGCGGAGATAAACCCAAAAGTTGTGAAAACAAGATATGAGCAAGGTTGGGTTGACGAAGTATTTGATAACTTAGAAAATTTAGTATTAAGAATAAAAAGAGCTAGGTTAAATAAAGAATCATTATCTTTAGCTTATCAAGGTAATATTGTGGATTTATGGGAGAAACTTTATGAGTCAAACATAGAAATAGAGTTAGGATCAGATCAAACATCTCTTCATAATCCTTTTGCAGGAGGGTATTATCCTGTTGGTTTGTCTTTTGAAGAATCAAATAAAATAATGGTATCTAATCCATCTTTATTTAAGGAAAAGGTTTACGAAACATTACGTCGACATATAGATATAATAAATAAGCTAAGCAATAGAGGAATGTATTTTTGGGATTATGGTAATGCTTTTTTATTAGAAGCGAGTAGGGCAGGGGCTGATGTTTTGAACAAAGATGGATCATTTAAGTATCAATCTTATGTTCAAGATATAATGGGGCCATTGTGTTTTGATTATGGTTTTGGTCCTTTTCGTTGGGTTTGTTGCTCTTGTGAAGAAAAAGATTTATCAACAACAGATGCAATTGCAGCAAATGTTTTAGAAGAGATAATAGTTTATGCAAAAGAAGAGATAAAACAACAATTATTAGATAATTTACATTGGATAAAGACAGCAAAAGAAAATAATCTAGTTGTAGGTTCGCAAGCACGAATATTATATGCAGATTGCGAAGGAAGAATAAAAATAGCATTAGCATTTAATAAAGCAATAAGGGAAGGTATTATTAGTGCCCCGATTGTTCTGGGTCGAGATCATCATGATGTTTCAGGTACAGATTCTCCTTACAGAGAAACGTCGAATATTTATGATGGCTCGCAATTCACCGCGGATATGTCAATTCATAACGTTATTGGAGATAGTTTTAGAGGAGCTACTTGGGTTTCCATTCACAATGGAGGAGGAGTAGGTTGGGGTGAAGTTATTAATGGCGGTTTTGGAATGCTAATTGATGGTACAAAAGAGTCCGAAGACAATATAAAAAGCATGTTATTTTGGGATGTAAACAATGGTATAGCTCGTAGAAGTTGGGCGAGAAATGAAGAAGCTATTTTTGCAATAAAAGAAGCAATGAAACGAGAGCCTTTACTAAAAGTAACAATTCCAAACATAGTGGAAGACAAATTAATAATTGAAAATTTATTTTAATTTTATAATGGGTAGAATATTAGCAATAGATTACGGAATGAAAAGAGTAGGGATAGCAGTAACAGATCCGTTAAGACTAATAGCTACTCCATTGAGAAGTATTGAACAAAAAAAATTAATAACATTTTTAACTGATTATATAAAAACAGAGACTGTAGAAATATTTGTTATAGGTGCTCCCAAACGACTGAATAACACAAATACACACTTAACTGTGGAGGTTGAAAACTTTATAAAAGTATTAAACATTAAATTTCCTAATATATTAGTAGAAACAATAGATGAGCGTTTCACTTCAAAAATAGCATCTCAGGAAATTTTAGCTTCTGGAATAGGGAAGAAAGATAGAATGAATAAAGAAAGAGTTGATTTGGTTAGTGCGACATTAATTTTACAATCATATTTAATTAGGATGAAAATATAAGCAAAAAGAATTATGATTTTACCAATTGTAGCTTACGGAAACGCTGTTTTAAGAGAAAAAGGGAAGTTGATAAATAAAGACTATCCAAAATTAAAAGAATTAATAGATAATATGTTTGAAACGATGTATAACTCTTCTGGAGTAGGTTTAGCATCAAATCAAATTGGTTTAGCAATTAGGTTATTTGTTATAGATGCCAATCCTTATTTGGAGGATGATCCGAATTGTAAAGATTTTAAAAAAGTATTTATTAATGCAGAAATTCTTGAATCATCAGGAGAGGCTGTTAGATTTAGTGAAGGGTGCCTTAGTTTTCCCAAAATAAGAGAAGAGATAACAAGGAAATCAGATATAAAAATCAAATATTTTGATGAGAACTTTGTTGAACATGTAGAAAATTATGAAGGAGTTATATCCAGAATAATACAACATGAATATGATCATATAGAAGGAAAACTAATGGTGGATTATTTAAGTTCTTTAAAAAAACGTATTTTAAAAAGAAAACTAGAAAATATAATTCAAGGAAAAGTAGATGTTGACTACAAAATAAAATTTAACAAATAGAATATTATGAAAAGCTTTAGTTTATTATTATCAATAGTATTGTTTGTCTTTTTTACATCATGCAATGATTCTAAAAACGATAGAACAGAAATGCTCCAAGAAATTAAAAAAGTAGAAAAAACAATTTTAGCAGATACATTAGACTTCTTAAATTTTAAGGATGCAGGAAAGGTTATTGTAATGTATGACGAGTTTGTTAATAAGTATAAAGAAGATAGTTTAAGTCCTATGTTTTTGTTTAGAAAAGCAGAAATAACAATGAATACGGGTCAACATGATTTGTCTTTAAAAACTTTTAATGAAATTATCCAAAATTACCCAGAATATAAGGATATTGATAGGGTTTATTTTATGAAAGCATTTCTTTTAGAGAATTACATAAAAGACATAGACAAAGCAAAGGAAGCATATAATCAGTTTATATTAAAATTTCCAAACAATGAGCTTATTGAAGATGCAAAAATATCAATTCAGAATATAGGGAAATCTCCAGAAGAATTAATCTTAGAATTTGAAAGCAAAAAAACAGAAAGTATTAAAAAATAATTAGGATTTTTATACACTAGAAACTTTAATATTTTCCTCCACATAGTTTATTTCAGCAATATAAATTACAATTTTATAAAGATTTTTTTATATAGAATAATATTTTTTATTAGTTTTGTATTATATAAATAATAATTATGATATGAAAGTAAATGGTAAAAGATATAAAACATTGTATTTTGAAGAAGAAAAACTTTATGTGATTAACCAAACATTATTACCATTTTTATTTAAACATGAGTGTTTAGAAAATACAGAAGACATTGTTAGAGCAATAAAAGAAATGATAGTAAGAGGTGCTCCTTTAATTGGAGTTACAGGGGCTTTTGGAGTTTATTTTGCTTTTAAAGAAACAGAAGAAAAAACGAAAGAAGATTTTATATATTTGGTAAATAAAATAAAAGAAGCACGTCCAACAGCCGTTAATCTTGCATTTGCTGTAGAAAGTATTGTTAGTAAGATAATGAATATTCCAGAAATTAATCATAAAGAAAAAATATTGGATTTTATTTTTGAATACATGGAGTATGAGGAAAATGCAAGTATAAGTATAGGTAATTACGGAGTTGAATTGATAAAAGAAATTAGTTTGAAAAAAAGAGGAGAAACGGTGAATATTTTAACCCATTGCAATGCTGGGTGGTTGGCAGCAATAGATTATGGTACAGCGTTAGCTCCTATATATAAAGCAAATGCAGAAGGAATTAATATTCATGTATGGGTTGATGAAACGAGACCTCGTAATCAAGGCGCCAAGTTAACGGCATGGGAGCTATTTCATGAAAATATTTCTCATACAGTTATTGTTGATAATGTAGGGGGGCATTTAATGCAGCATGGTATGGTTGATATTGTTATTGTTGGTTGTGATAGAGCTACATCAAATGGGGATGCTGCAAACAAGATTGGAACTTATTTAAAGGCTTTAGCCGCTTATGATAATGGAGTGCCTTTTTATGTTGCATTGCCTATATCTACAATAGATTTTGATTTAACAGATGGAATTACGCAGATTAATATAGAAGAAAGAAGTGAAGATGAGGTTAAATTTATTGAAGGATATAATAGTTCTAATAATTTAGAAAGTATTATTATTACAAATCCAGAGAGTAAATCTTTAAATATAGGATTTGATGTTACGCCTGCAAGATTAATAACAGCTTTTATTACAGATAATGGCATTTTTAAGCCTAAAGAGTTAAGTAATATAAAAAAGTAATAGAGTATTTGGGAGAATAATTTATGAAATTTATAGCTTTATGCTTATAAATAAAAGTATTGTAATTACATTTGAAAAAATATTAAAAACTAAAAAAAAGAGTATTATTTTATGTTGATGATTGATAATAAATTAATTTCAGATGATGTATTGACTACTTATTTTGCTTGTGATTTGCGAAAATGTCATGGATTATGTTGTCGAGAGGGAGATGCTGGCGCCCCTTTAGAAATAGAAGAGTTGGATGAATTAGATAATATTCAAGATATAGTGTTGCCTTATTTAAACGATTTATCCAAGGAGATTATTCTTTTAAGTGGAGGATACACTGATTTCAAGGGAGAATTTGTTACAAGGCTAGTAAATAATCAGGATTGTGTGTATGCAATTGTAGAAGATGGAATATATAAGTGTGCTATTGAAAAAGCTTTTTTTAATAAGCAAATTAAATTTAGAAAACCTATATCTTGCTTCCTATATCCGATACGAGTTACTAAATCAAATGATTATTATATGCTAAACTATGATGTTTGGCATATTTGTAATAATGCTTTATGTAATGGAAGTGAGCATAAAATAATCTTGCTCCAATTTTTGAAAGAGCCTTTAATTGAAAAATTTGGAAAGGATTTTTACGACAAATTAAAATACGCTTACGAGGAGTTTAATAAATAGAAATGCATTTTGATTTAATAACTATATTAGGACCTACAGCTTCAGGAAAAACAAAATTAGCTGTTAGTTTAGCTAACGAGATTAATGGTGAAATTATAAGTGCAGACTCTCGACAGGTATATAGAAATATGGATATTGGCACAGGAAAAGACTTGAATGAATACTCAATAGAAAATAAACAAATACAATATCATCTTATAGACATAGCTAATCCAGGGGAAGAATATAACTTATTTAATTTTCAAAATGACTTTTTCAAAGCTTATGATAAAGTCATAAGCAATAATCATAGGCCAATTTTGTGTGGAGGCACTGGACTTTATATTGATTGCATTTTAGATAATTACGATTTAATAGATGTGCCAATAAACATTTCTCTAAGGAAACTGTTTGAGGAAAAATCTAATGAAGAGCTTGTTAATTTACTTAACACTTTAAAAGAAGTTCACAACACAACGGATACTATTGATAGAGAGAGAATTGTAAGAGCTATAGAAATAAGTGTTTTTAAGAAAGAAAACCCTAATAAAAAAAATAATTATCCTAAACTAAAAAGTATTATTTTTGGAATTAATTGTAATAGAGAGTTAATTAAAAAACAAATTAATCTAAGGCTTATTAATAGATTAAATAACGGAATGATAGAAGAGGTTGACTGTTTATTAAAGGATGGTGTAGATAGCAAAAGTCTTATAAAATATGGTCTTGAGTATAAATTCATTACAATGTATTTGTTAAATCAAATATCTAAAGAAGCAATGACTGATAATTTATATACATCTATTTGTGACTTTGCAAAAAGACAAATGACGTGGTTTAGAAGAATGGAAAAAAATAATCATAAAATTATTTGGTTAGACTATCACTTGTCGTTAGAGGATAAAATAAATAAAATAAATGAATATTTAAAATTTTAAATAAGGAGAATTAATAATGAATTATTATGATTTAAGTAAATTAAGACTATTTGTTGAGAGTGTTTTTACTAAAATGGGAATTGAAAATGAAGAAGCAATATTAGCAACAGAAGTTTTAATTAAAGCAGAATTAAGAAATATACCATCACATGGTATAATTCGTCTTCCTGATTATGTTAGACTTTGGCAAGCTGGTCGTATTAATGCTAATCCTCAAATAAAAATAATAAAAGAAACTCATACAACGGCCCTTATTGATGCGGATAAAGCCGCAGGCCTTGTTGTTGGTCCAAAAGCAATGAAATTAGCAATTAAAAAAGCTCAAGAATATTCATCAGGTTGGGTTTGTGTTAATAATTCAAATCATTATGGAATAGCTGGATATTATGCAATGATGGCTTTAGAGCATAATATGATAGGGATTTCACTTACTAATGCAAATGCTTCTGTAGCCCCAACGTTTTCAGTAGAGCGTTTGTTAGGAACGAACCCTATTGCAATTGCAATTCCTACTGATAAACAACCTGCTTTTGTATTAGATATGGCGACTTCTCCTGTTGCAAGAGGAAAACTTACTGTTATGGAAAAAAAAGGAGAAAGATGTCCTCATGGTTGGATACAAGACAAAGATGGAAATGCTACCGATAATCCTTCTATAATTAGAGATGGAGGTTCTTTAGTGCCTCTTGGTAGTGATAATACGCATGCAAGCTATAAAGGTTATGGATTAGCAGCTGTAGTTGATGTCCTTTCAGGTGTTCTCTCTGGGGCTAATTATAGCAAATGGGTTCCACCAATAGTTAGTTATTTACCACTTCTTGCTAATGCGCCAGGGCTTGGTACAGGGCACTTCTTTGGAGCAATGCGCATAGATGCTTTTAGGGATGCAGAAGAGTTTAAAAAAGAAATGGATAATTTCATTCAAACGTTTAGAGATTCAAAAACTTCAGCTGAAAGTGATGCTGTTTTAATTCCAGGTGATCCTGAACGTATTGCTGAGGAAAAGTTTTCTAAAATAGGAATTCCAAAGATAGATGCAGTTGATAAAGAACTACGTGAATTAGCTGAAATTTTACATTTAGATTTTAGTCTATAATCTATTTAAAATAACATTTTTTTGAATTAGTTTGTTTTTTTTTTGAATTAGTTTTAAAAAATAGAATAATCAATTTGTTATGTGTGCCCTGCATGTTATTTAACTTGAGAGTGAAAGTCTCTTACGTGCCTTTATAGCGGGAAGCGTT
>MEOD01000091.1:5895-17876 GCA_001768555.1 Bacteroidetes bacterium GWF2_29_10 | reverse complement strand
TCTCTTTATTTGTAAAGGAAAACTCTATATTCATGGCAAAAAATTGTTTAACGCTACGCATTAGAAATTAAAGCCTAAATTAGTCTTTTTTTTTTTAATGCGGAATCTGGGTTAAAGGCAAGATAAAAGTATGGATAAATTGGGAATCAACTTGTTAAGTACACAACATGAAATCATTGCAAAAGTACAATTTATTGAGGAATATTGCGGAGTGTGCACCCTGTTTGGTGTGTTTTTCTCTTTATTTTGACAATTGGACACACTTTTTTGAACGGTACCTTTATTAGTAGAAACACATTCATTTGTGTCTCTACTAATAAAAATTATGGAAATTGTTTAAGTAATGTTATATTATTAATTTATCTGAACTATTTTCTTTTGAATTAATTTATCATTAACTATTAATTTTAGGAAATATATACCTGATGTTTTTATAGGTTGTATTTTATAGGAGTATGTTCCATTTATTTGATTCTCATTTACAATAGTAACAATTTTATTTCCTAAAATATCATATAAATCTAATCGTACTGTACTATATTCTGGAATATCATAGCTTACATTAATTTCATCGCTAAACGGATTTGGGTATGCATCAAAAACAATTTCGGTATTTGGTTTCTCATTTTCGTATATCAATTTGCTGGTTTTCATTAATTTATTTGTGCGAAAAGTACTTATTTCGCTCAATAAAGAGTATATTGTTCCATTTGTATTACAATGGCTTCTTACTTGCCATTCATATTCTGTGTTAGGGGTTAAGCCAGTTAATGTTCTAGTTGAAACCCAAGTAATACGATTTGGTCTAGATCCAACATTACGCCATATTCCTGGACCTATTTTTGTTCTTATTCTATATGTATAGTATTCTGCGTTGTCTATTAATGTCCAATTTAATAAAGCCGAAGTGCTTGTTATATTATTTGCAAATAAATTAGTTGGCTCTAAGCAGCTAATTCCATCTGTAGTGCTAAATGATAATGTTGTGTAGCAAGAATAAGTTGTGGAGTTTTTTCTTTGAGAAATTTTAAATTGATATTGAGTATTAGGTTGTAAGCCATTGAATGTATAAGAAGTGTCACTAGCCTTTAATATAGAACCCATATATATCCAATTTTCATCAGTTGTTTTTTTATAATAAGTTATATATGATGTAGTTTCTGCATTTTTTCTCCAAATCAAGACTACTCCATTTCCTGAAATAGATGTTGCTGATAAATTTGTTACTTCAGGGAAATAAGGTCTTGCTGCTTGAGCAATACTTCGTAATCCTACACAACCATTTGCATCTGTAACTGTAATCTTATATGTTGCAATCATTATTGATGTATTATGTTGTGTTGTTTTCCCATCTGACCATAAATAAGAATAAGGAGACGTACCTCCTGTAACATTTGATTCTATAACTCCATCCGTTGATTCTGAGCATGTAGGTACCACTGTTCGTGTTAAAGTTACCGTTGGTACTTCATTAACACTAATAACTACATAGTCAGAAGCAGTACAACCATTAGATGTGCCTGTAACTCTATAGGTAGTTTGTATTGTTGGGTATACGATTTTAACTCCCGCACCTGTACCTAAACCGTTATCCCATAAATATGTATCCGCATTATAAGCCTTTAAATTAACATATTTACCTATACAAATAATAGAATTGTCATTTTTTAAAGTAACATTTGGAATAGGAGCAATTGAAATATTTTCTGTATTAACCGCAGAAGTATCTATAGGATTAGAACTTACTATTCTAACTCGGTAAGCTCCACCATTAATAACTCCTGTAGGGATTACACTATTTATTGTTCCAGAATTTGTGCTACTTACAGATTGTATTGTTTTAGGAGATGTCCATGATCCATCAGAACCAGATAATTGAAGTGTAAAAGTATTTCCTGAATTAAATACACCTTCTATGGAGTAGTCAACATTTATTGCATCTTCTTCACAAAAAGTATTTTCAGAAACAGATGTAATTGTAATATTTGTAGGTATTGTTTGAGGAGTAGCATAAGCTCTTATACATAAATTTCTAAGATATGAAGTCCCTTCACCAATTGCAGTCCATGTTGTCGTTCCTGAATAACTAATCCAACTTTTCCCTGTTTGAATAGTTGGAGTGCAACCTGATGCTAATTCTACAGGAATAGGATAAGTATATGAAGGTGTTATGTATTTTACCTTAATATAAAAGTTACTTCCATTATCAATATCTATTGAAGAAGGAAGATTTGCAACATAATAACCAGGATAATCACAATTTACATTTATTGTAGATAATAAACCACTTAATGTTGTCCCATTAAAACCACTATATATTTCAAAAGTTAATTTTGTTCCTGAACTATTTACCCAACTACCAACTTTTTCTATTTTTTGGTTTCCATCTGCTGTAAATTTAGTTAAACCATAACATATAGTATCATTATATCCCCAATTACTAACCCACCCGAAATTATCATAATAATATTGTTTCAAATTACTATTATAATCTAAGCGTGTAGGAAAGTAAGCTACAGAGGAGTTTATTCTTGAATCGTTATATGAAACATAAAAATATCCAGATTCTCCCCAATAAGTTCCCCAACTATTTTTTATAATCCAAGCTCCAACGCCACCTGCTGTAACTTTTGTGTCATCCCAACCTGCAAGTAATACTGCATGATTAGTAGATTCAGAACCACTATAATAATATGTTTTATTTACATTATTATAAGATGCATCATCCCAATACATATTTGTATATAAAGCCCCATTATCTATTATGGCTTGTTTTATTATATTGGCATCATTAGGAAGAAATCGAGCCTCCATAACAAATGCACTAGGATTATGAGGTACACATGTTGAAACTTCTTCATTATAACTATCCACGCTTTCTAAAACGGGTCCTTTTAATCTAGCCATATAAGTCATTGCCATTTTTGAATTACCACCATCACATGCAGCAATAGTATATTCATGACAATTTTTCATATTATTCTCAGACAAATCGTAAGTTCCATAACCAAGTTTTTTCCAATTTGACTCTATTGCTCCCATTGCTGCAAAAGTCCAGCAAGCTCCACATCCTCCTTGATTCTTTGGTGATGTGACATAACCTAATGTTCTTAAATCATACACAGCACTAAATCCTAAGACTTTTGGTGTATATTTACTGCTATTTTTCGTAATATAAGAAAAATCTGGTTCTATAGTCATAGGAATTTCACCTAAACCAAAGCCATCTTTTGTTACTTTAGGTTCATTATTTACGGTCAATGTTATATCTTCGCTTGCTTTACTATCATCCAATGGAACTAAACTTTGTGCAAAAACAAAACTTTTTAAAATAAAATAACTAATAGCAAAAACTATTATCCATTTTGGTATAATTATTTTTTTCATAATACTTAAGCATTTAATTAATCTTACTAATAGACAACTAATCTTTATAAAAGTTGCCATAATAATTGACAAATTTAAAAATATTTTTAAAATTACTTGTTATTTTATAATATTATTGTCCTATAAAAGTAAGAACAAATTTTTATGCAAGCCAAAATAACTAAAAATTAAATTATTTTTTGTGTATCAATTTAATATTTTTGTTTTATCTATAAAAATCTTCATTACTATTCCTGATAATATTGTTATTATAAAGTACATTAAAGCTTCATTCCATTCTTTAAAAATCAATTTGCCAGTTAAAAATAATATTGAATAAACAAAAATGATAGAACTAAGCCAGCACACAATAAGCTTAAACACTTGTCCGTAATTAGAATCCTGTTCTAATGATAATTCTTTCTGAATGGGTTTCCAGTTGCCATAAGGCATAACTAATAAATAAAACTTTTTCAATGTGTCTTTACTTTCAGGTTTTGTTAATATAGTAACTAATATCCATGCTACAGTAGTTAATCCTACAGTTATAAAGAAACTAAACGGATAATCAGCTTTGATAATGTATTTAGAAAAATAGTATGCAAAAAAAGGAAATATTGTTGCTGTTATTTCGGACCATATATTTATACGCCACCAAAACCATCTTAAAATTAGAACAGAACCAAGGCCTGCTCCACATTCTATAACAAATGACCATACTCCAGAAATCGTTTCGATTTGAGTTGTAATGAAAAGAGAAACAACCATTATAAACAAGGTGCTAAATCGTGCATATTTAACTAGTCTTTTATCTTGATTAGATTCTTGATTTTCTTTGTTGAAAAATTTAAATCTTTTTATAAAATCATTAACAAGAACACTAGCTCCCCAATTCATTTGTGTAGAAATAGTACTCATGTAAGCTGCAAGAAAAGCTACAAATAGTAACCCTTTTAATCCTGCTGGCAAATAGTCTCGCATAGCAAATATAAATCCTAATTTTTTGTCAGTATCAGACAAATCGGGATATAGCACTAATGATGCTAGTCCTACAATAATCCAAGGCCATGGACGTAAACAATAATGAGCTATCTGAAAAAATAAAGTAGCATAAATAGAATGTTTTTCATCTTTACAGCTCATCATTCTTTGAGAGATGTATCCGCCTCCGCCAGGCTCAGCTCCAGGATACCAACTAGCCCACCATTGAACACCTATGAAAGCAACAAATGTCCAAATAGATATAGTTAAAGAACTAGCTATATTTCCAATACTATTATTCCTAATATTAGGAAAGAAATTCATAGACCAGTTTGGAACTTTTTCTTTTAAACCATCAATTCCTCCTATTTTGTCAGAATTTAACACAAATATAGCAAGAACAATGCAACCACTTATAGCTATAATAAATTGTACAATATCCGTAATTGCAACGCCCCATAATCCTGACATAGCGGAGTAAATCATTGTAATAAACATTAATCCAGCTATTGTAAGAATTAGATACTCTTTAGATATTCCAAAAAAGACAGATATGATTGACATCATAGCAAGATTGACCCATGCAATAACAATAGAATTCATAAACAGTCCTAAATATATAGATTTAAAAGATCTTAAAAAAGAGGCTCCTTTACCTCCATACCTAACTTCTATTAATTCTAATTCAGTTAATACATTTGCACGTCTCCATAACCTTGCAAAGAAAAATACCGTAAGCATTCCTCCAATAAGCATGTTCCACCAAAGCCAATTACCAGATATTCCATTTTTTGCAACCAATTCTGTTACAGCCAAAGGGGTGTCGGCAGCAAATGTTGTTGCAACCATTGATATCCCTGCAACATACCAAGGAAGATTTCTTCCACTTAAAAAGAAGTCAGTGATATTACTTTCAGACCTTTTTTTATACCAAAGTCCTATTAATAAAGAAATAACAAGGTATAACGAAATGATAACCCAATCAATTATGTTAAATTGCATAATTTAATATTATTAGTTTGTTAATATTCATGCAAAAGTAAATATTAAAATTCTGTAATGGGAAAAAACATTCAAATTATTTTGTTAGTGTAATTCTTTAAAGAGCATGGCAATTTTATAAAAATATTGAGACCTTTGTAGAAGTACGATTCAATAATTTTATTATTAAATCATGCTTATTGTAACGGTCTCGTTATTCTTTTGTTATAACAAATTCTGTACGCCTATTTTTTGCTCTCCCTGCTTCTGTTTCGTTAGAATCAATTGGGTCTGCATCACCAAACCCTTTGTGTGATAGTCTATTTGCTTCTATACCATTTCCAATTAAATATTCACATACAGCTTTTGCTCTATTTTCTGACAACATTAAGTTGTTTTCAGGTATTCCCATATTGTCAGTGTATCCATTTACAGATAGACTTATTGATTGGCTTTTTAGCAAATATTTAATAAACTCATCTAGTACTGCTTTTGAACCTAATGTGAGTTCAAAAGAATTGGTATTAAAGAAAATGTCGTTAATTTTATATGATTCATTTACTTTTATTGGCTTTAACTCTACATCAACTTTTTGTGGTTTTCCTACTAATGAATCTTCTTTTGAAAAATATTTTACACTTGGTAAGTTATCCCCTTCTTTTACCGTCATTATGAAGTCATCTTTCATTAAAACAATGGCTGCATATTTACCTGTTTCACTATCTATTTCTATTTTTTTTACTTCATTTGTAGTTATATTTTTTAGCTCAATTTCTGCTTGTTTGGGATTTTTGTTTTCATCAGTTATTTCGCCTCTTACAAATAAAACCTTTTCAGGTCTTACTTCTTTATACAATTCAAACGAATACATATCCCAACCTCCATTACCTTTAAGTTTATTTGAACAAAAATATGCAGTTTTACCGTCTGTGCTAACAAAAAAGCCTAAATCATCTTCCTTTGAGTTTATTGGATAACCTATATTTTTAGGTTTATGCCATTTATTATTATCTTCCATTTTTGACATAAATATATCATATCCTCCAAGTCCTTCCCAACCATCTGATGTGAAATATAAGGTATGGCTATCTGAATGAATAAATGGAGACTTTTCATTTTTATCTGTATTTATGTCTTGACCCATATTTTTTGCTTTTGTCCAGTTTCCATTTTCATCTTTAGTGCTATAATATATGTCATAACCTCCTATACCGTCCGTGCGGTCACTTACAAAATATAATGTATTTCCATCTGATGATATACTTGGTTGTGCTTCCCATGTATTTTCATTATTTATTACAGCACCTAAATTTTTTATTTCTTGCCATGTATTATTTTGATATTCGGAGCTATATATATCACAGTTGTAATAACCTGTAGCATTATAATTACAAACAGTGTAGTATAAATAACGATTGTCAATTGTAATTGTTGCTCCTCCCTCATTTTGGCTTTTGTTAAAAGGATTAGACAATGGTTTACCCTTATCAAAAGCTGAATTTTCAAATATACTATATGAAAATTTTTCAACAAAAGAAGGACCTCTATCCACTAGTTTAAAATCCGATTCGGGTAATTGATAACGCCTTGTAAAGAAAGCATGTTCTCCATCAGGTGTTATTATTGGTAAATATTCATCAGCTTCTGTTGATATTCCTTTTACTAACACAGGCTCAAATGGAACTGGATTGCTATATATGTTATCATAAAATTTAGCTTTATTTAACATCTTTTCTGCTCTATCATAATCTTTGTTATTTTTTATCTTTTCATTAAATGACAAATATTTTTCAATATTTTTTATTGCTCCTTTATATTCCTCATTCCAAAACATTATTTCTCCAATATAAGAATACGCTTTGTAATATTTTTCGGGACAAATAGTTAATGCTTCAGCTAAATACTTTTGTCCTGCTTTAAGATTTTTGTCTGTTCTTGTAACATATATTTCTCCCATTAAATAGAGAGCATCCCCATTATTTGGGTCTGTTTCTATTATTTTTTTTAATATTTGAATAGCTTCGCCGTAGCTTTTTTGTTTTGTAAAAGATAATGCTTCCTCATATTGTTTTCTTTGTTTTTTATTTTCTAAAATACCGCATTTATTTTCTTGACAATAATCTTTACTTAGCATTGAAAAAAATACAATAATAAACACAATTAATTGCCTTGTTATTACCATTTTATTTTTTAAAATTGACATTTGCTTGTTTAATTTTTTTGCAAAAATAACAAAATTGTTAATACCTTTACAATCTCTAAAGCTTAACTAAATCTAACAGAAACCGAATGAATAGATTATATAAATTATTATTTTTTATCATACTCTGCTCAATTTTATTTGCTTGCTCAAAAAAAGACAACAAAGACAACGAAATACCTTTGGTAAATAATTCCGCAAAACTTAAAATTACTTTTTCTCATTATTGTAATGGTAAGCCTGTAGTTTATGATTCGATGATGTATTATAACAAAGCTGGAAACAAATATGAAATTACTGAAATACAATATTTTATTTCTGATGTAGTATTATATAAAAATGGGCAAAAACAAATTACTATAAATCAATGGAATGATATTTACTACATAGATACCAATTTGCCTGAAACTTTTGTTTGGGAGGTTTTTGACCAAATTTCTCCTGATAATTATGATTCTATAGCATTTACTTTTGGAATAAATAAAGCAAAAAATATTTCATTTATGTTTGTTAATCCACCTGAAAGGGATATGTTTTGGCCAGAAGTGCTTGGTGGTGGATATCATTATTTGAAACTAAATGGATTTTGGGAAAACATAGAAAGCCAAAGAAAAGTATTTAATTTTCATTTAGGACCAGGACAAATATACACTTCCGAAAATACAACAGAAGTAGATTCAATTATAGGGTTTGTTGATAATAGCTTTTTCGTGTCACTAAAAAATAGTTATATTACTTTTGAAGCAGGACAAACAACTGAAATAAACATTAGAATGAATGTGGAAAAATGGTTTGAATATCCTACTATTTTTGATTTTAATATACATGAAAGTAATATGATGCAAAAACAAAGTTCAATGAAAATAGCTAGTGAAAACGGACAGTATGCATTTGAACTTACTAAAATGTAAAGCGCTATTACACATTAATAGTAACTATATGCAATATTTCCTATTTTTTTTAATTACGTTGCTAAATCTTAAATCTTCTTTTTTTATGTTTTATATGATGTAAGGCTAATAAAAAAGTTATTTCCTAAATTTTGTTGATCTCTTTCAAAAAGGTCTAAAAAAATAAGGAAATAACTTTTTAGTTTATACTCATAGTTTATGATATTGCTAAAACTTTATGGATAGTGTCAAAAAAAAGTTATCCTTTATTTTCTGTTTTTTGCTGCTTTCAATGTGTTGAGTAGTAGTCCTACTATTGTCATTGGACCAACTCCTCCAGGTACTGGTGTTATGTAGCTACATTTTTTTGACACTTCATCAAATTTTACATCTCCAAACAATTTGAAGCCTGACTTTGTTTCTGTAGAAGGTAGTCTTGTTGTCCCTACATCAATAACTGTAGCTCCTTCTTTTACCATATCAGCGGTAACGAATTGTGGTTTTCCTAATGCTGCTATTAGAATATCCGCTTTGGATGTTATTTCTGCGAGATTTTTGGTTTTTGAGTGGCATATAGTAACTGTGCAATTGCCTGGATTAGTATTGCGGGATAACAACATGCTTAATGGAGAGCCTACAATATGGCTACGACCAATAATAACACAATTTTTACCTTCAGTTTCTATTTTATATCTTTCAAGTAGTTTAACAATGCCAAAAGGAGTTGCTGGAAGAAATGTATCTATTCCAAGCATCATTTTTCCAACATTTATAGGGTGAAAACCATCTACATCTTTTCTGTAATCTATTTTTTCTAAAACTTTTTCAGAAGAAATATGTTTAGGCAATGGTTCTTGAACTATAAAACCGTCGACGTCATTATCATTATTCAAAAAATCAATTGTGTCAAGTAATTCTTTTTCTGAAACATTTTCTGAAAATTTATAAACTGAAGATGTCATACCAACACTTTCGCAAGCTTTACGTTTGTTTTCTACATAAGTATGACTTGCTCCATCATCTCCAACCAATATTGCTACCAAATGAGGGGCTTTAATATCGTTATCAATCATTACTGCTACTTCTTTTGCTATTTCTGCTCTTATTTCTTGAGCAACTAGTTTGCCATCTATTATTTTCATGTATATCAGTTTTATTTTATTTGCAAATAATTATTAATTTCTATTAAAATTACCTGGCATATTTTTCATCATATGCATTAAGTTTTTTGCTCCTCCTGATGAAAGCATCTTCATCATTTTTCGTGTATCATCAAATTGTTTTATTAGCTTATTGACCTCTTGAATAGTTGTTCCACTTCCATTTGCGATTCTTTTTCTTCTACTACCATTTAATATAACGGGATTTTCTCTTTCTGCTGGAGTCATTGAATATATTATAGCTTCAATGCTTTTAAATGCATCATCTTCAATATCTACATCTTTTAAGTATTTTCCCATTCCAGGTATCATTCCTGCTAAATCTTTAATGTTTCCCATCTTTTTTATTTGTTGTAGTTGAGATAGAAAATCATTAAAATTAAATTGATTTTTTTGAATTTTTCTTTGTAATTTTTTTGCTTCTTCAACGTCAAATTGTTCTTGGGCTTTTTCAACTAATGACACTATATCTCCCATTCCTAAAATCCTATCAGCCATTCTAGTTGGATAGAAAATATCTAAAGCTTCAAGTTTTTCACCCATTCCAACAAATTTGATAGGTTTCTCAACCACTGATTTAATCGTTAATGCTGCTCCACCTCTTGTATCTCCATCTAATTTTGTTAAAACAACTCCATCATAATCCAATACGTCATTAAATGCTTTTGCTGTGTTTACAGCATCTTGTCCAGTCATTGAGTCAACGACAAATAATGTTTCGTTAGGATTAACTGCACTCTTTACTGCAGCTATTTCATTCATCATTTCTTCGTCAATTGCCAAACGACCTGCGGTATCTATTATAACAATGTTAAATCCTCGTTCTTTGGCATAATTTATTGCATTTTTTGCTATAACTACAGGTTTTTTATTTTCTGGTTCAGAATAAACTTCAACATTTATGCTTTCTCCAAGAACTTTAAGCTGATCTATAGCAGCAGGCCTATAAACATCTCCTGCAACAAGTAAGCATTTTTTGTTTTTCTTATTCTTTAACATATAGGCAAGTTTCCCACAAAAAGTAGTTTTTCCAGAACCTTGCAAACCTGCTACTAAAATTGTAGAAAATTCATTTTTTATATTTATTTCAGTTTGTTCACCTCCCATAAGTTCTACTAATTCGTCATGAACAAGTTTTATCATCAACTGTCCTGGAGAAATAGCATTCAATACATTTTCTCCTATAGCCTTCTGCTTTACATTTTCTGTAAATGTCTTTGCTATCTTAAAATTAACATCTGCATCTAGTAATGCTTTTCTAACTTCTTTAAGAGTTTCGGCGACATTTATTTCTGTAATTTTGCCTTGACCTTTTAATATTTTAAAAGCCCTATCTAATTTGTCACTCAAATTTTCAAACATAATTTTCTTCTATTTTATTTTGTGCAAAAATAATATTCTTTAAGATGTTTTTATAATATTTTTTATTAAAATATTATTTTTTACAACAATTTTGAAAGTTTTATTTACAATGTAACGTAGAATTGTCTCTAAAAATAAACAAATCTATAAAAGTGGAACAAAAATACAAATAAATTACCATATAATCCAAAATTGAGCTATAATGTATTTGAGTAAATAAGACAAAAATGCATTATTTTCGGATGCATTTTACTCAAAGATCGTCTATATTCTTAATTTTCAATGCATTTAAGTGCGATGTTTATTTCAAAATCCTAATTAAAATTTATTCTTTTTTAATGCAAAGTCAATATTATTTAATTTTAATTATTAAAATTATTACTTTTGGAACCAAAAAAAATTATTATTCTTAATAAAATAAAGAAATAGTATGCATATTTTAATTACAGGAGTTGCAGGGTTTATTGGTTCAAACTTAGCAAAATTATTATTAAGTAAAGGTTATAAAGTTACAGGGATAGACAATTTAAGCTATGGATTAGAAAGAAATATTGCCGAAATAAAAGACATGAAGAAATTCGATTTTATTTTTGGAGACTTATGTAATCCATTAATTTTGAACGAAATTAAAGCAGATGTTATAGTGCACTTAGCATCACAAAAAATACCTCGATACTCAAATGCATTAAGAACACTTGAGGAAAACAATATAATGCTTAAAAACATAATTTCAAAAAGCTTGCATGATCGTTGTCGTTTATTATTTGCATCTACATCTGATGTGTATGGGAAAAATACTAATTTGCCTTTTTCTGAAGAACATGATTTAGTTTTAGGTCCTACTACAATAAAACGATGGTCTTATGCTCTTTCTAAAATATATGGAGAGCAATATATTATTGCAAATAGTGATGAATATGGATTAGAATACACTATTGTTAGATTTTTTGGTTCTTACGGTGAAAATCAAAACCTAACTTGGTGGGGAGGACCACAATCAGGTTTTATAACTAAAGCATTTAACAAGGAAGCTATTGAAAT
>MEOD01000091.1:0-5865 GCA_001768555.1 Bacteroidetes bacterium GWF2_29_10 | reverse complement strand
ATTACGAATGATAAAGCAAAAAATGAAATATTTAATATAGGTTCTTTTCCTGATGAAGAAATCACAATTGTTGACTTAGCTAAAACTATATGGAAATTAATCAATGGTCCTGATAGTGAAGCTAAACTTAATTACATTCCATATTCGACATTTGGCAGGTATGAAGATGTTATGCGACGTATTCCAGATATAAATAAAATAGTAGATTATTTTGGTTATCAACCCAAATTTAAATTAGAAGAAGGCTTAGAAAGAACAATAGAATGGCAAAGAAAATTAATATAATATGAAGTTTTTCTTTTTAATACCTGTATATAATGAAGCTGATAATATTGAATTATTATCAAATAATTTAAAAAATTGTATTGAATCCAAACAAGAAAGATGTTATATTTTTGTAGATGATTGTTCGTCTGACAATTCAATAGAATTAATTAAACAATATTTTGAAGGGTATGATTATCATATAATAACCAAACAGGTAAATGGAGGTCCAGGGGATTCTTTTAACAAAGGGTTTGAGTATATAATTCAACAGTCAAGTTCTGCCGAAGATATAGTCATTACACTTGAAGCTGATAATACTTCTGATTTAAATATATTAAAAGACATGACTGAAATATCTAAACTAGGTTATGATTTAGTATTAGCATCTGTATATGCTCAAGGAGGTGGCTTTGAAAAAACATCAACATTTAGAAAATTATTTTCCACTTTAGCAAATCTTGTTATTCGTTTTATATTTAATATTAAAATATTGACTTTGAGCTCTTTTTATAGAATTTACAAAGTGTCTTTTTTAAAAAAAATTAAAGAAAAATATAATATAATTATAGAAGAAAGAGGATTTATTTCTATGGTTGAAATATTAATAAAGTCAATCTGTTTAAACGCAAAGATTATAGAAGTTCCAATGGTTTTATGCTCTGACAAAAGAGTCGGAAAATCAAAAATGAAAGTTTTTAAAACAATGATTAGTTATTTAAAATTTCTATTGAAGAAGAAACAAATAAAATAAATATTAATAAAGTATGAAAAAAATAAGAATAAAGTCTATCTACACAAGCTATTTGCAGAAAACATTTGGCTTGTTAATCATTTTGTCTTTTTTTACTGCTATTAATAGTTGTAAAAAAGATAAAGATGAAGAACCAGAACCAACAATTACTAATCCCAATGCAGATTTTACCTATAGTATTGACAAAGCTAATGCCCCACTAACAGTAATTTTTAATAATACTTCAACTAATGCTAATAGTTATGAGTGGGATTTTGGTGATGGAAAATCATCAACAGATAAAAATCCTACGAATACATATTCTAATGAGGGAAAATATACCATTAAATTAACAGCAAAAGGAAATAGCTCGGACAATTATTTAAGTAAAGAAATTGAATTGGTAATTCCAAATTTAATAGGTGCAGAATTTATTGAATTAGGCGAGGCTGTTATCCGACAGTTAAGTTATTCGAGTGATACCAATGTTTATGACCATGTAGCATTTCCAGATTTTGCAAAATTGTCGGATGGTCGTTTGTTGTGTACATGGCGAGAAGCTACAGAACATATGCAAGATCCTAAAGCAGGTAAATTTATGAAGTCTATAGGTTCGGCAGATGGTTTGACATGGTCAGAAGCTACATTGTTATATGACGAACCAGGAAAAGATGACAGAGATATTTCATTGAACAGAATGTCTGATGGTACAATTATCGCCGATTTTTTTAAATCTTATTCAGGTTATTGTTATATTTTAAAATCAAAAGATGATGGTCAAACTTGGATAGGATATGATAGTGTTAAGGCAAATGGAGATGGAGGTTGGTCAGTTCCTTCTGCACAAGCAGTGGAAATTAATGGAGAGATTTGGATACCTACTTATGGAAATGATGGGACGTATTCAAAATCAAGAGTAGTTATGGTAAAAAGTAAAAATAATGGTACTAGTTGGTCTACAGAAGTTATAAATGGGGAAGATTTAAAATCATTTAATTTGCAAGAACCTACAATTATTAAAGCTCATAATAATAGACTCATTATGCATGTAAGAACTTATGGAGCTATTGGAATGGGAAAAATGGCTCAGTGTTATTCAGATGATGGAGGGAAAACGTGGACAAGTTGGAAGTTTTTTGGCTTTATAGGACATGCCCCAGAATTATATAAGACGGAAAGTGGTGTTTTAATATCAGCTTTTAGATATTTGAATAGTGATGCAACAGAAACATATACAGGAATGATGTATTCAGTTGATAATGGTGAAACATGGAGTGATAGAATAGTAGTTGATGTTTCTGATGCCGAAACTGGATACCCTTCAATAGAAAGCTTAGGCAATGATAAGTTTATAATTTCGTATTATAGACTTATGTACTCTGGAAATTCATATTATATGCAGATAAAAGCAAAAACATTTCAATGTAATGCAGAATACATGAGTAAAAAATAAATATAATATTTTCATTATATAAAAGTTCAAATTTATTTATTTTTTTATATTTTTGTCAAGTTATTACACAAAATAAAATAATTATTAATTAAAATTACAAATTATGTTTAAAGGGCAACCTAAAGGTTTATTCGTATTATTTTTCTCTAATATGGGAGAAAGGTTTGGTTATTACACCATGCTAGCAATCTTTGCACTATATCTTCAAGACCATTTTGGCTGGAATGAAACAAAAGCTGCAAACGTTTATGGTATTTTTTTAGCAGCAATATATTTTGCTCCATTGTTAGGAGGTATTATTGCAGACTCGTTTTTAGGATATGGGAAGACAGTAATAATTGGAATTGTCGTTATGGCTTTAGGCTATGTTTTATTAGCCCAACCTACAAATGACCCAAATGTTGTGTATATTGCACTTGGGGTTATTGCACTTGGAGTAGGTTTATTCAAAGGGAATTTGGTCGTTATTGTGGGAAATCTATATGACGAAAGTAATCTAGGTCATTTGCGAGATGCTGCTTTCAATATATTCTATATGGGAATAAATGTTGGAGCTTTTTTTGCACCTCATGCAGCTAATTCTATAAAAAATTTCTATCTTGAAAAATCGGGTTTTGTTTATGATTCTGCTATTCCTAAAATTGCAAATGAGTTTTTAGCAGGTTCTACTCCAAAGCTAGAAGTACTGCAAAATTTTGCAAAAACAACAGATCCTGTAGCTTTAACTACTTTTTCTCAAAATTACCTTGATGCTTTAGCTAAAGGATATAATTGGGGTTTTGCTCTTGCTGTTATTTCTATGGCTATGTCTATTGTTATATTTATTGCATTTAGGAAACATTATAAACATGCAGATTATAGACAAAAAGATAAAATTAAAACAGGTGATGCAATAGAACTATCTCCTAAGCAAGTCAAAGATAGAATTGTCGCTCTTTTACTTGTTTTCTTAATTGTTATATTCTTCTGGATGGCATTTCATCAAAATGGTTCCACTTTAACTTTTTTTGCAAAAAATTACACTAACTTGCATACGAGCAAGTTTACTTACATGCTTTTCAATATCCCTGCACTACTATCTATTTTTGCTATAGTTCTTGGAGGCATATTTTTATTTAATAAAAACACAAGTAAAAACAATAAAATATACTCTTCGATTGCTGCTATTGCTGGTATTTCTTACATAGCATATTTTTGGTTAAATACTCCTGCTCAGAATTTAGTAGGTCCTGAATTATTCCAATCATTTAATCCTATATTTATTGTTATTCTTACCCCTGTTATAGTTGGTATATTTGCAAGTTTAAATAGCAAAGGAAAAGAACCTAGTGCACCATTCAAAATAGGTATAGGTATGGTTATTACGGCAATAGGATTTATTGTTATGGTTATGGCTAGTATTGGTTTACCAAGTGTTTTATCATTAAATGGAAATGCTGTTGAAGCGGGATTAGCGGTTTCTCCTTATTGGTTGATTTCTACTTATTTCACTTTAACTATTGCTGAGTTATTCTTAAGTCCTATGGGATTATCTTTTGTCTCAAAAGTTGCTCCTCCTAAATTAAAAGGGTCTATGCAAGCAGGATGGCTTGCAGCAACAGCAATTGGTAATTATTTAGCAGGTTTTGTTGGTCGATTTTATCAAAATTGGGAACTTTGGCAATTTTTCTTAATGTTAGTTACGCTTTGTATTGTTTCTGCAATAATAATGTTCTCTATACTTAAAATTATTAAAAGAGCGTCTACATCTTAAAAAAAATATTTTAATATTTAGTATTAGACCTGAGAGTGGAAAATCTTTCAGGTCTATTTTTTTTAACATTGATTAAAAATTTATTTCAAATAAATTATGAAAAAAATTGGTTATATATTATTCTTTTTGGTTTTAATTCTTTCCTCTTGTAGCAATAAAGAAAAAAAAGTTATAAAAACATTTCCAGATGGTTCTCCTGAATTAGAAAAAACTTATGTAATTAAGGATGGAAAAGAAATCTTAATCAAAGAAACAAAATATTACGAAAAAGACCATAAATATATTGATAGAGAAATGAAAGATAGTATTCCTGACGGACTATCAACTGTTTGGTATAAAAATGGAAATAAATGGAGTGAAGGATATTTCAAAAATGGCTTGGCAAATGGGAAACGTACAGTATGGTATGAAAATGGAAAAAAAAGATATGATGGAAATTATAAATATGATAAACCGTCAGGCGTTTGGAACTTCTATGACGAAACTGGGAAAAAAGTAAAAGAAATTGATTACGATAAATTAGAATCAAATAATTGAATAAAATAGACTTTGCAATAATTTAATATAGCATAATGAGCAACGATTATTTTAATTTTAAAAACTTCACAATACATCAAAAAATAACAAAAGCAAAAATAACCACAGATAGTATATTAATAGGTGCATTGGTTAATAAAAATCATAATATTTATTTAGATATTGGAACTGGAACAGGTGTGATTGCTCTAATGATTGCATCACAAAACGAAAATGCAAAAATAGATGCTTTAGAAATAGATGTTGATTCGTATAACGAAGCAAAATATAATTTTGAAATATCTAATTGGAAAAATAATATAAATATAATTCAAGAACACCTTCAAAATTACGAGAAAAATACAATAAAAAAATATGATGCAATAGTTTGCAATCCTCCTTTTTATAATGCTACTTTCTTGTCTCCAGATAAGGCTCGAAATAATGCAAGACAAATAATTAACCTTCCTTTTGAACAATTAATAATATCAACAAAAAAACTCCTTATTTATCCTAATGGAAAATTTCATGTGATTATTCCATTCAGTTTAAGAACTTCCTTTGTAAATATTGCTTTAAAACACAAGCTATTTCTTAATGAGGCTTTGGAGATTATTGATAATAAAAAATCCATTAGAATACTAATGCAATTCAGTTTTAATGAAGAATATTTAGGTGCTAAAAAATTTAAAATTAGGGAGAATAATAAATATACTGATGAATATAACAATATATTAAAGACTTTTTTTTGTTGTCCGACTAGGATTCGAACCTAGACTTACAGAACCAAAAACTGCTGTGCTGCCATTACACAATCGGACAAAAACGGTGCAAAATTATAAATATTATTTTAATTACAACTATTTTTTTTATTTTTTTTTATGATATACTAATTCTGGCTTGCAGGAAAACACAGAATACGCTGGTTGTTAATAAATTTCATTGAATAAGTGCAATTAATTTTGAGCAAAAAAGTTTGCACTTATGATACGATATACTTCAGTTAATCAAATTTCGATAGATAAATTCAAAACTCCATTTAGGATGCATTTAACCCAGATTCCGCATTAAAAAAAATGACTAATTTAGGCTTTAATTTCTAATGCGTAGCGTTAAACAATTTTTTGCCATGAATATAGAGTTTTC
>MEOD01000090.1 GCA_001768555.1 Bacteroidetes bacterium GWF2_29_10 | reverse complement strand
TGCCAAAATGTAAAAATATATAAAAAATTATCAACAAATTGATAGCGGTTTAGTATAAGTATAACAATAATGGAAAATTGTTTTTTAGTAATATTCATGAGTATAACGAGATGGGTAACATAACTAAAGATAGTTCATTTGATTCAAATAAAATATATTGCCACAAAATCATTTATAAATATGATTCTAACGGAAAACTAACTGAAGAGGAATTTTATAATTTTAAGGGCATTCCCACTAAATATATTTATAAATATGATTATAAAGGGGATATTATTCCGAGATATATACGTAAAGAACCTTTAGATTATTATAGTATTGAGAAGATAATTGATAAGTATGATGAAAGAGGAAATATTCTAAGATTACATTATTACTGGGATAATCATGAAAAGTTAGCTACTTCCGTGTATTATAAATATGATGCGAACAATAACTTGATTGAAGAAAGTGTTTATAAAGGAGACGGTAATTGTAATTTGATTTATTATACAAATGATGATAGAGGAAATTGGATTAAAAAGATAGATAAATCATATAATAAAAAAGATATTTTCCAGAAAGCAACAATTTACAAACGTATAATTGAGTATCATGAATAAGTATAATTGATTTTATTCATCAATTATTTCTTAAATATTTGTAAAAAAACAGAAATTAATGGAATTATTTCCTGTTTTTAAGTAATTATTACTTGAATTTGTAATTTTTAATAGCACTACATAAAATAAACAATTCCCCATTCTATCAGGGTTTTACACCATTATTCCATATCGCTAAAAAAAATATTTTCAATTAAATGATTTTGGTATTAATTAAAATATGTACCTTTATGAAATTTTTTAAAATAAAAAGACAAATGAACATTTACATTGGAAATCTTGATTATAATATCAAGGAAGAAGAACTAAAGGAATTATTTGACCAAGTTGGTGAAGTATCCTCAGTTAAAGTTACTATTGACCGTATGACCGGAAGAAGCAAAGGTTTTGGTTTTGTAGAAATGCCTAACGATAGCGAAGCGTTAGCAGCTATTGAAAAACTAAACGGACTTACTTTAAAGGACAGAGCATTGAGAGTAACTGAAGCTCGACCTAAAACAGAAAACAAAAATTATAATTCATATAATAAACCAAGAAGATATGAAGATTAATTTATCTATTTAAAAAATAACATTTTTTAAACAGATTTAAAAAAAAGAGGGGTGTAACTAATTACATCCCTCTTTTTTTGTATATTAATGCTAAAAGCCTTTAGCTGTTTTTCATTTTAAATACCATTGCATACATTTTTAACTGTTTCACCATTGCTGTCAAACCGTTAGAGCGAGTGGGGGAGAGGTGTTCCGATAAGCCTGTCTTATCTATAAAATAAAGTTCTGTATTTACTATTTCTTCTGGTGTATGTCCAGATAATGTTCTTATAAGTAATCCTATAATTCCTTTCGTAATAATCGCATCACTGTCGGCTGTAAAGAATATTTTACCTTCTTTATATTCAGCATGCACCCACACTTTACTTTGACAGCCATTAATAAGGTTATTATCAATTTTATATTCTGCGCTTATTAAAGGGAGGTGTTTCCCCAGATCAATTATATACTCATATTTATCCATCCATTCTTCAAACATAGAAAATTCTTCTATTATTTCATCTTGTTTTTGATTAATTGTTTGATTTTCCATATTATCTCAACATTTTAATTACTTTATTCAATGATTCAAAAAAGAAATCAATTTCTTCTTTTGTATTATACATTGCAAATGATGCTCTAACCATGCCTGAAACTTGGAATATATCCATTATTGGCTGCGTGCAGAAATGTCCTGTTCGCACCGCAATACCAAATTTATCCAGCAAAGTGCCTATATCAAAGTGATGCAATCCTTCAATTGTAAACGTTATTAAGCTTGCTTTATGTTGTGCATTCCCATAAATTCGCATTCCTTCTATTTCTTGCGACTTCTTTGTTGCATAATTAAGCAATTCCGTTTCATGTTTTTCTATATTTTCAAAACCTATTGATTGCACAAAATTTACAGCACTGGCCAAGCCTAAAGCTCCTGATATATGAGCTGTTCCTGCCTCAAACTTAAATGGAAGAACATTAAACGTTGTATGTTCAAACGTTACTCTATCTATCATTTCTCCTCCATATTGATATGGTGGCAATTTATTGAGCCATTCTTCCTTTCCGTATAACACTCCAATTCCTGTTGGTCCATACAATTTATGTCCTGAGAAACAATAGAAATCACAATCCAATTCCGTAACATCTACCTTCGTATGCGCAATAGCTTGAGCTCCGTCAATAAGCACTGGAATATTATATTTATGTGCAATTTCTATAATCTTTTTCACTGGATTTACTGTTCCTAATGTGTTCGACACATGCGTTATTGCTATTAACTTAGTATTAAAATCTATTAATTTTGATAATAATTCTAAATCAATCTCTCCATTCTCGTCAAAGGGAAGTACTTTCAGTTTTGCTTTCTTTTCATTGCAAGCCATTTGCCAAGGCACCAGATTTGAATGATGCTCCATTGCTGAAATTATAATATTGTCTCCTTCATTAAGAAAGGCTTTTGAAAATGTAGAAGCAACAAGGTTTATTGATTCTGTAGTACCTCTTGTAAATATTATTTCGTGCTCATGCTTTGCGTTCATGAAGTTTTTTATAATCTCGCGTGCTTTTTCGTAAGCATCGGTAGCCTGTTGGCTTAAATAGTATATCCCTCTGTGTATATTGCTATTCTTTACTGTATAAAACTTGTCCAGAGTATTAATAACAATATGTGGTTTTTGCGTGGTTGCTGCATTATCAAAATAAACCAATGGTTTGTTATATATCTTCTCCTCTAGTATTGAAAAATTACTTCTTATATTATTTAAATCAAATTCATGCATACAATATTTATTTTCAGATTTTTTGTGAAATACTTTCTTTTACATAATCCTTTATGGGCTCATAACTAATATTATTAACAACTTCATCTATAAAGGAGTTAATCAACAATTGCTTTGCGTCATCTTTTGCAATACCTCGTGAGCGCAAGTAAAACAATGCTTCCTCGTCTAATTGTCCAACTGTTGCTCCATGACTACATTTTACATCGTCGGCGTATATCTCAAGATGTGGTTTAGTATTAATCTTTGCTGTGTTTGTCAAAACTATATTCTTATTATTTTGAAACGCCTTAGTCTTTTGAGCATCTTTACACACCATAATTTTCCCACTAAATACTGCTGAAGAACTATCATTCAATACTCCTTTATACAATTCGTTACTATCACAATTTGGCATTGCATGTTCAATATAAGTAAGGTTGTCAACATGCTCGTTTTGTTTAGGAATATACAACCCATACATATTCGCATTAGCTCCATTGCCATCTAGCTTTATGCGTAAGTTATTTCTAAGAAAACGCCCTTTCAATGACAATGTGAAAATATTAAGATTACAATCCGCCTGTTGCTTAATATATGTCGTGTCAAATAAATTGCAAATATCGCTTCCTGTTTGGATTTTATAGTAATTAAGTGTAGCGTTTGGCTCAATATTTATATAGCTTAAAGCATTTGTTAAGCTTTCTATTTTGCTATTACACAATATCTTTTCTTCTATCGAAACATTCGCCCCTCCCTCAATATTAATAACGTTTCTAGGGCTGCTAATCACATTGTCCTTATCTATAATATATAGTATTAGTAGTGGTTTACTTATTATTGCATTTTTCTTTGCAACAATATTAACTCCTCCAACTGCAAAATAATTGTTCAACTCAACAAATACCTGCTCCTGTGTTTTAAATATATTATCAAACGAATTATCTATCTTGCTTAATGGTTCTATAATAAAATTCAAATCTGTAACCTCTATTTTTATCACAAACCCATTCTTATAACACACAACTCCTGCATAGTCTTTTGCATTTATATACTTTTCAATCGTAAAATCTTTGTCTATACTAGGTATCATGTATGCTTTATCAAATATACTATCCACTTTTGTAAAGCGCCATTCTTCATCCTTAACTTTTGGAAAAGATTTAAGTTTTAAGCTTTCATGCAACGCTTTTCGTTTTTCTGTATTCTCTATAAAAGCAGCATTATCCGTAACTTTTACACTTCCAATGAAATTCTCAACATTCATAATTCCCATTTTTATTTATTATGATATTCATCCTTAATCCAGTCATATCCCTTTTCTTCTAGTTCCAATGCCAACTCTTTTGTCCCTGACTTGACTATTTGTCCATCATATAAAACATGCACAAAATCTGGCACTATAAAGTCTAGCAAACGTTGATAATGCGTAATTACTATGTATGAATTGTTTGGATTTTTCAACTTATTAACTCCATTTGCAACAATTCGCAATGCATCTATATCCAAACCTGAATCAGTCTCGTCTAGCACGGCTAATGATGGCTCCAACATTGCCATTTGGAATATTTCGTTCTTTTTTTTCTCCCCTCCTGAAAATCCTTCATTAACAGAACGATTTACCAAGCTAGTTGTCAATTCAACAAGCTTTTGTTTCTCTTTCATTAACTTCAAAAAATCACTTGCCGACAGAGCTTCTTGCTTATTATAAAGACGTTTCGCATTTACTGCCGCTCGCATAAAGTTAGTTATACTTACTCCTGGTATTTCTATCGGATATTGAAAGGCAAGAAATATTCCCTCATTAGCTCGCTCTTCTGCCGTTAAATTAAGGATATTCTTATTATGAAAAATTATTTCCCCTGCTGTAACTTCAAATATTTCCCTTCCTGCTATAACTGAAGACAACGTGCTCTTACCTGAACCATTCGGACCCATAATTGCATGCACTTCACCTTCTTTAATCTTGAGATTCAAACCTTTTAAAATCTCTTTTCCATTTATGTTTGCTCTTAAATTATTTATTTCTAACATAATACTTTCTATTTTTTAAATTTAATAAAAAAAATTAACCAACGCTTCCTTCTAACGATATCGCTAATAGCTTTTGTGCTTCAACTGCAAATTCCATTGGCAGTTTGTTCAACACATCTTTGCAATAACCATTAACTATCAAGCCTACCGCATCTTCCGTTTTTATACCTCTTTGATTACAATAAAACAACTGATCTTCGCTTATCTTTGAAGTTGTTGCTTCATGCTCCACAACTGATGAATTATTTTCAACATTAATATAAGGAAATGTATGGGCGCCACATTTATCTCCCATTAACAATGAGTCACATTGTGAAAAATTACGTGCATTTTCTGCAGTCTTCAATATCTTTACCAAACCTCTATAACTGTTCTGGCTTTTACCTGCCGAAATCCCTTTTGATATTATTAAGCTCTTCGTGTTTTTTCCTATATGTATCATCTTTGTCCCTGTATCCGCTTGCTGATAGTTGTTCGTTACTGCAACTGAGTAAAACTCACCATTGCTATTATCTCCCATTAATATAATGCTCGGATATTTCCATGTTATCGCAGAGCCCGTCTCAACCTGTGTCCATGAAAGCTTTGAATTATTACCCTTGCAAATACCTCGCTTTGTAACAAAGTTGTAAATTCCTCCCTCTCCATCCTTATTCCCTGGATACCAATTTTGAACTGTTGAATACTTCACTTCCGAATTTTCTTTAACTATAATCTCAACTATCGCAGCGTGCAATTGATTCTCATCCCTCATTGAAGCCGTGCAACCTTCCAAATAACTAACATAACTATTATCTTCTGCAATTATCAAAGTCCTTTCAAACTGACCTGTATTTGCCGCATTTATCCTAAAATACGTGGACAATTCCATTGGACAACGCACTCCCTTCGGTATATAACAAAAAGAACCATCACTAAACACTGCCGAATTCAACGCAGCAAAGTAATTATCAGTATAAGGAACAACGCTACCTACATATTCCTTTACCAATTCCGGGTGCTCCTGCAACGCTTCACTAAATGAGCAAAAGATTACTCCAAGCTCACCTAGCTTATCCTTAAACGTCGTTTTAACCGACACACTATCTATCACTGCATCAACCGCAAAACCCATCAAAGCCTTCTGCTCATTTAATGGAATACCTAACTTATCAAAAGTCCTTAATAATTCAGGATCAACCTCGTCAATACTTTCATATTGTGGCTTTTTCTTTGGTGCGGCGTAATATATTATATTTTGATAATCAATAGGTGGATGCGTTATATGCGCCCATTCCGGCTCTTTCAATGTTAGCCAATGATTAAATGCCTTCAATCTAAAATCAAGCATAAATGATGGCTCTTTTTTCTTTGCCGAAATAAACCTTACCGTTTCTTCTGTTAAACCTTTTATCGCATAATCCATCTCTATATCAGAAACAAAACCATATTTATAATCCCCGCCAGAGGTTACTTCTCCTAATATATTTTCTGTTTCATCTGTACTCATAATCGTTTGTCTAAATTTATATTTTAATACAAAAATACAAAATTAAACCTTTTATCATACTTTTAATGCTTAAAATTATTTATCAGTGTTTTTATAAATAAAATAAGCAACACAAATCAAATATACCTCACTCATTATTTGTCAATTTTTTTCATGATTTAATTATCTTAACTATAAAATAAAAAGCTATTAAGGGGGTGACCAAAAAGATTGATTTTCGACCTGACAAAATAGCCAAAGAGTTGTTAATGGATACCGTTCAAAAAAGTGTGTCTTATAAAACTATTTTTAGATGTTAAATTCCCACTTTTTTTTACTTCTATTTTTGCAAATTTAATATACATTTTTAAAATCAAATAACTTTTCGTCAAATTTTAAATTATTTACTTTATGAGACCGTTGCAAGGCAAAATTTTATAAAATAATTACTTAAATTATTAACAAACAGTTGTTTATATTAAATAATTTTGTATGATTTGCATCAAGAAAACAGAAATAACACCACAAATAAGATTTGCCAACTCGGAATTATAAAAAATAAAAATAATCGTATTTCATTTAGCAAATTTGTATGAATAAATATTGATAAGTAACCATATTTTATAACAATATAAAATTAATATTTCTCCACACCATCACTAATTGTCAAAACACTACAAATCAATCAATTATACAAAAACATTTAACTTGCTAATTTTCATTGCGTTATATGCTATTACTTCACCTTTACTTCACCCTAACTTCACCCTAACCCTACTTCGTTTAATAAAACACTGACAATAAGCATAATATACAAATATATCAAAATATAACGTAGAGACAGGGCATGCCCTGTCTCAAACGCATCACCTCTCTCTAAGACATACAATTTTTTCCTTAATTCTAATCTTTTTTGTAAACCTATTTTAGGATTAAATACATTTATAGTACCTTTTATGTACCTTTATAGTACCTTTATAGTACCTTTCATGTACAGTAATAGAATTTACACGCTAACAATCAGCCATTTACACAACTAACTAAAAATCAATCCCATATAACCTATTAAAGTGCCTTTAAAGTGCCTTTACTGTGCCCTAACAGTACCCATAATGTACCCAAAACCTACCTAAACAAATAAACAATTGATTATCAATACTAACAATTTATTACCAAAACGCATGTGCAGGTATATAAAAAATCCGTGTAAATCCGCGTTGCGTAGCATCTGCGTCATCCGTGTTCCATATATTTTAAAAGCCTTTGCCCACATTATCCATTCCCTTCAATATTATTCCAAACCACGAAATAGCGACGCAATATAATACATATCCTTATAGTTGTTGAATCTCTTCTTGCTACTGTTGTATTATATTACCTTTAATCTAATTAAAAAATTAGTGCAAATATTTTATATAGAACATCCTTTTTTTTATTCGTTGTATTATTTTTTTCCTATTTTTGTAAAATAACTAAATCTCTTTTTGATGAAATGTGAAAACATATTATACAACATAATAATAAAATTAAAATATATGTTTTCTATTAAAAGCGAACAAGTAGTTAAAGCAGAGAAAAAAATAATAGAGAATATTCATTTTATTGTAGAACCTATTCTCTAAACTATAGGAACAATAATAATAAATTTGTTTTTGATAAAAATATTTATACTTGCAATGATAAAAAAATGTTAATTAGTTCTATGTTTTTTTTAAAATCTAAATGGGGAAAAGCTATTTTTTTTTAGAACCAGCCTTATAAATGATAGATATGAATACAATATTATTATTCGTGGCACAACAGATCGCAACTTATGGAATAAAAAAAGGATTAGATAAAATTCTTGATAATAGAGAGGATTTTAGTAACCGTCTCTATAAAATTATTTCAAAGACAATTGATGATTTTCAGAATAAATATCCTGTACCTGACCAAGGAGAAAATTTTGCATTTTATAAATCTCAAATTCTAATAGAGGAATTTTTAAAATATAGACTGTTTGCAAATAAGGGATATATTATTGATGTAAAAAGGATTCAAAACGCATTAGAAAGAAAGCCTAATATTTTGAAACCTTCAGAACAAGAAATTGAAATATTCTTTCAGACTTTTGACAAGTTCGTTAAAGAAGATGACAAATTAAGGTCGTATGAAATCGAGGCTTTTCATAAGGAAGCGATATTTGAAATATATGATAAAGTCGAAAAAATACTAAATGTTTTAGAATTACACTTGGTTGAAATTATTCCTTTACTGGAAGAAGAATATAGAGAGGAAATAAATAGTTGTATTGAAGAAATTAAAGAACTTAAACCCAATACTGCACTTAAACGGTTGACTAGTATTGAAGAAAGAGTTAATCGAAATTCGAAACATGTATCTGATAAACTCCTAGCTAACTTAAATTATTTTAAAGGAATATGTTTTGAAGCTCTTGGATTATCTAAGGAAGCTTATGAATGTTTTATTACATCATATAAATACTCACCTGACAATAAACAATTTATTGAAAAAGCTTGTATTTCATACTATTTTCTAAAAGATAACAAATACAAAGAACTAAAATCAACAATTGAAGGGCACGATGATTATAATGCAATTTGTTGGGCAATTGAAACAATTGAATCAGAAAATACAATAACATTTATTAAAGAATCTGTTAGCCCAATTGTCCTTGATAAAACTCATTATAAAAGGATTATTTTCAACAACAATTTGAAAGTGAATAAAGTTGATTCTTTGAGCTTAATAGAAGTACTTGAGGTTTCAAAACTATCAAAAGAATTCCCAGATTTTATAAACTATGATAATTTACATCATTGGTTGTTTATCTTAAATACATTATCGATTCAATTCTTTATGAGTAGTGAAATTCCTTTTTTTGGTTTTCTAGACAAGAACGAACTAAGCATCAAATTATTAGAACTTTCAAAACTTATGGTGGATGCAATTAAAGGTAGTGAATTGGATAGTTCTTATAATGTGATAATATTCAATTACTATTGGATGCAGAGTGAATTAGAGTCATTCCCATCAACTATAAACAATTTGAAAGACGCTTACATTGCTCTAAAAGAGAAAGATGCTTTTAGAACAATGTTATTAGCAAATTCAATTCAAAAGCATATTAGTGTTAACGAAGCAATTAAAATTTTTGATAAATATGAAGGCGAATTGGATGAAAATCTCATATCCTTAAAAACTTTTTGCCAACTTGAAAATCCACCAACAGAAGAAATTGTAAATGAGTATTTTAAATTTGTAAATCATGTTGATGAACTAAATATTCAAAATGTTTGCAATTATTTGATTCCTATAATTAAGTCTAATGTTATTAAAAAGGAAAACCTTCTTGAACTTCTAGAAAGGGTTCAATACTCAAAATCAGAATATAAAGAGTTGGTTTTATTGCTTACTGAAACATTATATTTTAAAGAAGAACCTTTGAGAATTGAAAGAATTGACTCATTAAGAAATATAATAACAGAAGAATCAAAACTAATTTTTTTTATAGCACTTCTTTATTTTGAAAATAAGTACTTCGATGAAAGTTCTTTATTTCAAGAATCCTATTTGGATGAAGAGAAGGAGTCTAGAGATTTATTTCTTTATATTAGGTCACTTAATTACAGTAAAAAAGCTAGTCAATTAAAACTCCTTCGATTACTTAAGAAGTGGAGATTAGCTTATTCTTATAATGATTATTTATTGAGAATAGAAATTGAATTACAGCAAATTTTAAAGGATTGGTCAGAAATTAACGTAATAGCTGAATATGGACTATCAAAAATGCCTCACGACGAAGCATTTTTTACATTATATATTATATCCTTAGCCTTAACGAATAATACATCCAAAATAGGAGAAGAAATAGAGCGGATAAAAAGTTTTAGTTTTAAAGTTACAGAAAATGCTTTAAGAGTTGCCAGTATTCTTGTTCAACTGAATTATTTAGATGTAGGACTAGAATTATTATATCAAAAAGCAATAAATAAAGATGATAGTCTGGCAAGAATGAATTATTTTTCTCTTACAACCAACTTTCCACCAGAGTACTTTAGAGAGCTTGATAAGATAATTGATGACTGTTATGTAAAATATGAGATTGATGGTGAAATAGAAACTATTCATATAAGCTCAAGCACACAGACTTTACCACTTGTTCAAAAATCGCTCGGAAAAACTGTGCTGGAAACATTTACAATTGAACATCAATTATCGAAAAAGTTAAAACATGTTAGGATACTTCGTATAATGAATAAATATTTAGCTTTAAGTGACGACATAATTACGGAGGCTAATAGTTCTTTTTCAAATCTTCCAGTTGAATCTATAAAATTTGAATCAACGGATATAAAGGATTTTGAGAAAGCATTAATTGAAAATTTTGGAGCAGCTGAAGAAGAAAGAAGAAAGCATACAGAACTCAATTTTAAAGAATACTATGGGTTTAAAATTTCCTTTACAGAGTTGGTAAATGCAAATTTTAATGGTTCATTTATTGATGCATATTATCATCTAATATCAAATCAAAGTGATGGCTATTTGGTTAAACCTCTAAAGTATTTTAAAAATACTGTTGCAAATAAAAAGCATGTAATTGACTTTAGTAGTGGGTTGTTGTTTTTCGAATTATCAGAAAAATTAGGACTTAAGTTTGGTAATTTTATTGTTTCCGAAAATATATATCCAATAATAGAAAATTTAATTTCAAAAACTGAAGCAGAACGAAGTTCAAAAATGTCTGTAACATTTACTAGTAATAGAATTATTCCACACTTCTATTCAGATGATTTTCACAACAGAAGAATTGAATTTATTTTGAAATTAAAAACGTGGTTTAAAGAAAATACTTATTCTGAAATACCTCAAGAAAAAATCGAAATAATTAGACCATTGTATGCTGACGGCAAAATGACAAGTACTTTAGAATATTTTGTAGATAATGTATTTTTTGCTCAACGAGAAGGGTATATTTTAATTTCTGATGACTTAGGATATGAGAAAATGTTGCATATTAATAATTGGGTTACAACGGAAAATTATTTAATTGGATATTTCCCCGAAAAGAAAAATGAAATTTTAGAATTAATGCTTTCTTATAGGTACATTGGTATTACTGTAAATTCAGATGTTATGTATTCAGCATACATTAACCAACATAAAGAAGGATATAATCATATTTATAACTATGCGCTAAGAAATCTATCTCTTGCCGTTAATTTCAACTCATTCAATATTTTTATTGCAGTTGATTTCCTAAAAAAAGTAGCTTTAAGTTCAACTATAACATATGAGAAGTACAAATTTGATGCAACAAATCTTTTTACGATGTTAATATCTAGTTTTCCTAATTCTGAATTTAGTCTTGCTCTAAAGAAAAGAATTGAACAACAATTTAATCTAATGGGGGTATATTTAAGTATTACAATGAAAGCATTATCAGATGCAACTAGAATTAATAATCAAGCCTAAATTGTTAAACACATTTGTAATTCATTAAAGCCATCACACAATCAAAAATTGCAAAAGAACTTGCTAAAATGATACACTAACTAAAAAACCATCACAAAAATCACGATTTAATAATTTCGTTATTGATTCATCAAAATTGAGTCAATTTATTGAGAAATATTGTGCAGAGTGTAGCCATATTTGTGTTGTTATTTCTACTTTCATGCCGCAAATACAAAAACAACTGTTTATTAATATTTTTCTTTTTGGGTATTTTGAGACCGTTGTAATAATCACGATTCAATAATTTCGTTATTAAATTTCACTAATTTTTTAGATTTTGTTAATGATTTGTCAA
>MEOD01000089.1:12401-22660 GCA_001768555.1 Bacteroidetes bacterium GWF2_29_10 | reverse complement strand
AAAACATAAGCTAATTGAAAAATTGTTTTCAGAAGATTACTGGGAAAATTTAGACTAATTTTGAATTGGGTGTCGCAATGACGAAGTCAGGAAATTAAAGCCTAAATTAGTCATTTTTTTTAATGCGTAATCTAGGTTAAAGAGATAATAACCAACTTTATATATTTGCAAATTGTCAATTGTTGGTACTAATACCATATTGCCTTAGCATAATTTGCCCAACTCATTTCTTTTGTTGTTTCTTCTATATGGGTTTTATCAATAGGATTGTTTATTTGTTTGTTCATTGCTTCAGCCATTTCTTCGATGCTATTAGGATTAGCTAAATATCCATTGTATCCATCTTTTACGGTTTCTGGAAAGTGACCAACACTTGTTGCTAATATTGGTAGTTTGAAATTGTAAGAAATGGATTCAACACCAGATGGTGTTGCTGTTTCATAAAAGAGAATAATGGCATCAGATACTTGGAAATATTTATTTACATCTTCGTTTGGGACAAAATCATTTATAACAACAGTTTTGTCTTTAATATTTAATTGTTCGATAAGAGTTAATGGATTATAGTTACGTTCGTCATCTGATTTTTTTAAGAATATTTTTTTTGCAAGTCCAAATACTACTTCTTTAATTTTTGTGGAGAATTTATCTTTATCTAATGTTTGCCAGAAAGATTCTCCAACAATTAGAAGTGATACATCATCTCTTTTTTCTGCTAATTTGGCAAAAGCAGGTATTACGTTGTGTAACCCTTTATACTTACGAATAAACCCAAAAAACAAGAATACATATTTGTTTAGATGTAAGCTTTCTTTTTGAGCTTTAATGTCAAAGCTTTCATCAGGTTTAAACATATCGTAAACTGGATGATATAATTTAATTACATCTTTTTGACTTGTCTTTTTTAAATTGCTATTTTGAGCCGTTATATTAAAATTCTGTGAAGGGAATAGTTTTTTTAATTCTTCAGCTGTTTTTAAAGAATGAACAACAAATTTATCAGCTTTACTAATGCCGTATTTAGTAAACATTTTATCTAAGTTGCTTCCTTCTTTTTGAATTACAAAGTGCAAATCAAATAATACTTCAATGTTTGTATTCTTTTTAATCTTTCTTACAATGTTACCTAATGGTATGCCTTGTACAGCAATTGACCATTGGAAAACAATTATTTTAGGATTAATTTCCTTAATAAGCTTGTAAGTGTCATTCCAAGTGGAAGGATTATTGTAATTTGTAATGTAATGCACTTTAATATTAGTGCCATCTAACAAATCTGTTTTGCTTTTTCTATCAATAAAATCACGTGGAATAATTGCTGGGTATTGTTGAGTCCAAGATACGATATGAACTTCAGCAATGCCTTCTTTATCAAAAGCTTTAGCAAGTGATGTGTTGTAGTTTGCAATACCACCTTTAAACATCGGTCCAGGACCAAATAAAACTATTTTATCCATTTTATAGGTAACTGTCTTTATTACTCATTTTTCAATCTTTCAAGAGCTTTTTCATAAACTCTACGCATACCTTCTTCTACAGAAATTTTCGGTTTCCATCCATATTTATTATTAACATAATCCATATTGGCATATCTGGAATGTACACCTACAGGTTTGTCAAGTAAAGGTTTAATTTCAGGAGTGTAACCTGCTATTTTTGAGAATATTTCGATTAGTTCTAAGAATGAGGTGAGTTTTCCTGAACCAATATTTATAGCACTTCCATCATGAATATTATCCATTGCCATCATGATACAGTCAATAACATCGTCAATATGAACAAAGTCACGTCCTTGTTTCCCAGAACCCCATACTTCAAAAGGATTATCTTTACGAGCAGCTCTAAGCGCTATTGATGGAACAGGATAAGTTAAATCTTGATCTTCTCCATATCCAGAAAAAGGTCTAATGCAAGTAACAGATACTCCATAGTGTTTAGCTGCAATTTGTGCTAAAAACTCTCCTGTAAGTTTTGACCAACCATAAGTCATGTCTGGTGTGCCTAAGTTTTTCTTAAAGTCAATATCTCCTTCTGAAAGAGCGATTGCGTAATCTGTTGACTGTAAGTCAATAGGGTATGCAGCACTAGAACTAGGATATAAAACTCTTTCAGGTTTGTGCTGACAGATCCAATAGAAAAATTCCGCATCAATACTTAAATCTAAAGCCACCATCATCGGATCTCCCTCAATTTTTGCTCTACCTCCAACGATTGCAGCAAAATGAAATACATTAGAAAATCGTTCAAATTTAAGATTATATTCACTTTGTATATATGTAGGATTTTGTCGCATGTAAAAAAGGATGTTTCTGAAATCTCCTTTCCAAAAATAGATTCTTTCGTCTGAGCCAATAATTTCAATATCCTTAAATATTTTAGAAGAAAAATTTTCTATCCAAGTGGATGGGTGTGTTCCTACTGATAAATCATCGACTACAAAAATCTTATCATTAGTTGTTTTAAGTAATCTTTTTACCATGTTTCTGCCAACAAAGCCACAACCTCCAGATACAAGATGAACTTTCATAATATTCCCTTTCTTTATGTTTATAATTAATTTTTATATCAATTCATTTTTGCAAAAATACATTTTAATTGATATTTTTCATAAAATATCAATTTTTTATCATAAAAAATTGCAATTCTTGGGATTTGTATTGAATAATACTTATAAAACAATATAATGCATTATAATATTGTTAGTAAAACTTTTCAAAAATGCAATATGCTATTTCTTAACTACTCTTTAACTACTTTTATAGTTGAGTTTAGCTTTTTTGAATCGTTACTTATATTTATAAAGTAAATGCCATTGTAAAGGTATTCCATGTCAATAACTTTGTCGTTTATTTGGCTTTTATTGATAAGTTTTCCATCAATAGAATATATAGAATATTCAGTGCTTTTATCAATATTAGTGTTAATAAATAATTTGTCTTTAACAGGGTTTGGGTATATAGAAAGATTGAGGTTTTCATTAAATAAATCCTTATTTATGATTTGAGTGTACGTAATAGGTATAACGATAGTATTGTTTGTCATGTCTTTATCTTGAGAAGTAGGATGTATGTATAATATAATATACCAATTTCCTTTTGTAATATTATGAGGAATTTTTATTAAAGTACTATCCGAAACTGAATCGTTTGGATTTAAAGCAGAAACAATAAAAAAGTTAAGTTTTTCGTCTTCTGTTGTACTTAGATTATTGTCTGATGATATGTAAATATTTAGAGATGTAGCTAAAGAAGCTGTATCTCCTATGTTCTTTACGGTGCATGATACCATTATGTTGCTATCTGGCATTATAGGATTGTTGCTAATTTTGGCATTATAAACCGATAGGTCAATTTCTGGAACACTTTGCGAAAAAGACATTAAACAACTAATTCCCAGTAATAATAATGTTAATATGTTTTTTTTCATCTTATTAAGTATTTAAAATTAAAAAATAATTAGCTTATAACAATAAGGTTGTAAATTTATAAACAATTTTTTAATTGTTATTAAAAAATATAGTTGTATTCAAAAAGTTTATTAAAATTACAGAGATTAATTATATAATGTTTAGTATTTGATTTAATCGGCTCGTGCCTATTCTAAATAATTGGGGGCTTATCCATTTTTCACCAAGCGTGTTTTCTACTATTTTGACAAATTCAATCGCTTGGCTAATATTGGTTATTCCTCCTGATACTTTTATTCCTATAGGTTTATTTGTTTTGAGGTAATGTTTTTTTATTTCAAGAGCAATTGTTTGAACAGCTTCTATTGTTGCTGATATGGGTGTTTTTCCTGTGGATGTTTTAATAAAATCGACGTTATTTTTAATGCATAATTTACAAGCTTTAATAATATTGTCTTCAGTTTTTAGTTCTCCTGTTTCTATAATTATTTTAAGGGTTCTATCTTTACAAATATTTCGTATGACATTTAATTCATTGTCAATGAAATCGTATTCATTGTTTAAAAACTTACCTATAGAGAAGACGTAATCTATTTCGTCAGCATTATTGCATGCGTATTCAACTTCTTTTATTTTAAGCTCCAAATGTGCTTGCCCTAAAGGAAAATATCCAGCAACAACTGCTGTTTTAATATTAGTGTTTTTTAATTCTTTGCTAACGATATTTCCATATTCGGAAAAAGTGCAAAATGAGGCAACAAAGTTATTTGAATAATCTTTTATATTTTTAATATTGATTAATTCTTGACATTTAGATTTAATAGTATTTTGATTATCCATTGGGTTTAATGATGTATAATCAATAAACCCAATGATTAGTTCTTTATATTCTAAGTTGTTTTTCAATCAATAAATAAATTATTGCATTAGTTCCGCTATTTCATCAGTCATTTCAATATTATGATATACGTTTTGAACGTCATCATCGTCCTCCAGAGTATCAATAAGTTTGAACACTTTTGGTGCCGTTTCAACATCTAATTTGGTAAATGTTTTAGGAATTCGTTGTAAGCTTGCAGATTCTGTTTCTATTTTCAATTCTTCTAATTTCTTTTGCATTTTTCCAAAATCTTCAAGAGATGTTGTAACTGTAAACATTCCATCATCATCAAGTTCTACATCTTCTGCTCCTGCTTCAATTAATTCAAGTGTTAAATCATCTTCATTAAGAGCATTTTGTGGAAATACAAAAATACCCTTTCTATCAAAAATGAAGTTAAGACAACCATTCGTACCCATACTCCCATTATGTTTGTTAAAGTATGAGCGTACGTTTGCTACAGTTCGTTGCAAGTTATCGGTTGTACACTCCACAAATATAGCAACTCCAGCCGAGCCATACCCCTCATATGTTACTTCTGTATAGTTTGCTGCATCTTTATCTGAACCTTTGCTTATAGCTCTTTGTAGATTGTCTTTAGGCATATTAGCTCCTTTTGCATTTGCAATAGCTAAGCGCAAAGCTGGATTACCATCTGGATCTGCTCCTCCAGCTCTCACAGAAACTGTAATTTCTTTAATAATTTTTGAAAATATCTTGGAGCGTTTAGCATCTAATGCTCCTTTTTTTCTTTTAATAGTTGACCATTTGCTATGACCTGACATAAAATATATTCGATTAAATAGTTATTAAAAATGTTTGTAAAAGTACAAAAAAAATAATATTGCAATTAAAGATTATACCCAAATTTTTTAAGCTCTCTGTCATTATCTCTCCAATCTTTGTTAACTTTAACAAATAATTCAAGAAACACTTTTTTCCCAACAAATTTTTCGATATCAATTCGAGCTTGTATGCCTATTCTTTTTATAGCTTCCCCTTTGTGCCCTATAATAATACCTCTTTGTGAGGTTCTTATTACATATATTATGGCTCTTATTTTCACAATATTTTCTTCATCAATAAAAGTATCAACTAATACTTCAACTGAATAAGGTAACTCTTGTTGATAGTTAAGCAATATTTTTTCTCTAATAATTTCCGATACAAAAAACTTTTCTGGTTTATCCGTTAATTGTTCTTTATCATAATAAGCAGGATTTTCTGGAAGCCTTTCTATGATTTTCTTTGTTAATACATCTATATTAGCTTCGTATATTGCCGAAATAGGAATTATAGGTACATCTGGAAATATTATAGCCCATTCTGCACATCTTTCTTCTAATATTTTATCATTACTTAAATCTATTTTGTTGATGACTAGTATTAGTGGCAATTCACTTTTCTTTAAAATCTCTATAATATTGTTTTCTACAGCCTTTTCATTTATTTCAACCAAATATAATATTACATCTGCATCTGATATTGCTTCTTTTACAAAGCGCATCATTGATTCATGTAATTTATAATGAGGTTCTATTATTATTCCTGGGGTGTCTGAAAATACTATTTGATAATTTTCGTCATTTAGTATCCCTAATATGCGGTGTCTAGTTGTTTGAGCTTTAGGTGTTATAATTGATAAACTTTCGCCAATCAAAGAATTCATTAAGGTTGATTTTCCTACATTAGGTTTCCCTATTATATTTACAAAACCCGCCTTATGTTGTTGTTCTATTTCCATTATTTATTTATAATAGGTAAAATTAAAAATACAAAAGTACAAAATTTTATACTATTTATTTTAAAAATTATTAATGAGGTCTTTAAAAACACTAATGAAAAAAAAATCACAACGTTCCTTAACATTCAATTATATGGATACTTTTTAACTAATCAAACATAATTTATATATTTGCATCGTAAAAAGATAAATTTTAATTTTGATTGTAAAACTTATGATAAACAATAATGACATAATACGTCGAATTCGTTATATTTTTGATTTCGGCGATACAAAAATGATTGAGATATTTAGCTTAGCTGATTGTGAAGTGACCCGAGCTCAAATAAGTGACTGGTTGAAAAAAGAAAATGACCCTAATTATCAATATATTGAAGATCGTTATTTATCTATCTTTTTAGATGGGCTAATTAATGATAAAAGAGGGAAAAAAGAGGAAAAAAAAATTGAGCTAGAGAAACAATTGAATAACAACATAGTTTTGAGAAAATTGAAAATAGCTTTAAACTTAAAAGATGAAGATATTCTTGAAATTTTCGACCTTTCAGGTATGAGGATAAGTAAACATGAATTAAGCGCATTTTTTCGCAATCCAAATCAGCCGCAATATAGAGCATGTAAAGATCAATTCTTGCGTAACTTTCTTCAAGGTTTGCAGATAAAATACAATAATAACTCAAAATAAAATAGAGAGAGTAGGGTGTGCCATATTCATTAAATAGGTGTTTTCTAAATTTTAAAAAAAAACAATTATAATTTCAAAACTAACCGACTCTCTATCTCAAAGCTATTACCAATAAGCCAACTCTCTAATAATAATCATTCACAAACATTGTAGTTAAAATTCTATTTTTCTTTTTCTTCTTACAACAATAATAACCATTATCAACAATTTTGCTGACTAAACTATTATCATCATAAAAATACATTATATCTCTTTTTGATGTTGTATGTCTTTCTTTTTTTATACGTTGTATAGCCATTTTTAATATTCGTTCATTATTAAAATGCATAATTACTTCGGTATAAACCTTTCGGCGTGAATACATCTTAATAAACAAGTGTGTAGCATCGACGTATAGCGAATCATAAAGCTTATTATCTCGAGTATATGACTTAATTTGTTGCAAAGTGCTATCCGCATTATAAACAGCTATAGTTTTATTTATAAAGTTTTGTTTCTTTTTATTCGTCTCTTCGAAATAGATTGTATAAAACGTCCCATTTGCATTACTTATGGTATTTTTACATATATTCTCTTTTAATACATCCTTTGAATTTTCCCCTAATGGATTGCAATCAAATAAAGTCTCCTTGATTATTTTTCCATTCTTTTTATAGTTGATAATTTTATCATTCTGCCCCTGATCATTATATGTAAAAATAGTATATTCCTTCATTATCGTATCCTTTTTGCAGCGTTTATATTCTCTTATCCATTGAGTTTTTCCATCTATATCTAAAGTATTAAAACGGCTATGATTATTTCTATAACTATATTTCATTTTTCTGTTTTGATCATCAAGTTTTGAAAAAGAGTAATATTTAAGTTTACCTCGTCTGTTTTTTGAATAACTAACACTATCTTCTTTCGAAAAAGAATAACTTTTAAGCTTTCCTCGCTTACTCTTTGTGTAATTTATATTTGTATAAGGCGAGATATTTGTTTTAATATTAACACTTAATGTGTCACCTCTCCTATAAAAGCGCATTATTTTCGTTGTTTTAGTCAGCGCATCATATTCTCTAAGATATGTTTCTACATTTTTTGATCTTTTCTTATAATTCCATATTGATTTGACTCCAGCAGAGTCATAAATATATTCAATCAAATCTGGATTATAATATTCATACTTCTTATACAATACACCATATCTATCATAATTGTTTATTTTATACAGTTCTTGTCTTATGTTTTCCTTCCTATTTTTAAAAGAATAATATTCCGAACGTGTTTTTACACCTTTAAAAAGACTATCATCATATTTAATACAGTAATCAAAACCTTGATAACCCTTTTCTTTACTATACAAACTATAAGATAAATTATTAACCCAATAGAAGAAAGTTTGTAAATTAGTCCGCTCATTAAGGATTTTCTGCTCCCTCATATAATCATTAATGGAACGATAAGTAAACTTATCAAAAAAATTATCCATAACTAATTTCTGCGACTTAACGCTTGTATATCCAATAATAAACAAAACAAAAATTAAAACAGCCTGCTTTTTCATAAAAATCATTTTTAATAATTAATCTCACAAAAATATACAATTATTAACAATTATCAATAAAAATTAAATAATATTTATTCCTAACAATATAATTAAAATTAAATAAATACAATAAATTCAAACACTATCCAATAATTTGTGTAAACTAAAATTTTTAATCTAGGTGCAAAATAATTAAAAATTGATTAAGAATAATACCCCAGTTATTGATTGTCATGCTCTATTTTTTTCTAAAGGTTTATTTTAAGACAGCATCATTTGTTGCTAATGAAAGCTTGTTTTGTTTGTGTTAAGTATTTTGTATATTAAATATATGATTGATTATTTTTTTTACATTTTACCTTGCAACGGTTTTGTTATTTTGTGTGATTATCAGTAACTAACAAAAAAAACAAAAAGATTATGGATTATTGTTTTAAATATTTTTATTTTAATTTCAGGTTTTATTTTAATTTTGCAGGTGGAAAGTAAAGCATATTGCTTATTATTATGATCATTTTTTTACTAGCATTATTTGTTCTTTATTTATTATTTAAAGTTATGCTTGTTAAATTAAGCAAATGTAAACCTTGTAATAATATAGTGTGTTTTATGTTAATAAATGTAAATAACAAGTATTGTCCTAATTTTAGTAGAAATGCATGTTGGTTGAATAGTATGTATATTGAAAATAACAAATACATAAAAAATTATGAGATGTAAACATTTAAACTTTTATGTATTTCCTATTTTATGTTTAATAATAAGCATTACAGCAAAAGCATTTAACGACTCCTCGCAGACATTTTTGTTAAAACCAACTGGAAATTATGATATTGGAACAAAAGAATTATTTCTAACAGATAGCACGCGTATTGAAACCTTATCTAAAAGTAAAACATTTCGTAGAATATATGTGAAAATATGGTATCCAACTAAAAATAGGACAGATAATAAATACGATAAATATTTAACCTCATATCCCAAAGAAATAATTTCTGATATTTTTGCATCCCATGGTTTAAATAATCAACTTATTGACTCTATTGTAAAATTTAATACTTTCTCTGTTTCCGAATTACCTATTAATGGAAACACCGAGATGTTTCCATTAATATTGTTTAATCCAGGATTTTACTTTGGGATGGTAGACTTTTATACCTCTTTTATGGAAAATTTAGCAAGTCATGGGTATATTGTTTGTAGTATAAACCACCCATATGAACAGCCTTTCATTGAATTTCCTAATGGAGAAAAAACATTTTTAAAAAAGAAAAAAGCTCAATTAGGATACTTGCAATTATTTTTAGCAAACAAGTTTCAATTTAGGAAACGCAATACTCCTAAAAAAGTTGAAATAATTACTCGTAATTACTTACACAAGTTGTCAATATTAGATAAAGTTGTGAGACGCTGGACAATTGATACTCAGTTCTTTTTAAATTATATAAAAAATAAAGACTCCATATCGAAACAAATAGATGTATATTCTCAAATGGATTTAAATAATATTGGAATACTGGGGCAATCTTTAGGTGGTGCAGTGGCTGGAGAAATATGCCTTAATGATAGCACAATAAAAGCAGGTGTAAATATGGATTGCTTTCAGTTTGGGAAAATTATTGATAATCCACTAAAAGTGCCATTTATGCTTATTCAAAGTGAGCACTATATTGATTGGAATATAGGGAACTCTGTAATTTATAGAAATTCTGAATCTAACTTTTTTAAGCTTACTATTTATAAATCTAAGCACTTTGTGTTTAGTGATGCAGCATTAATTCCATTAGTTAAAACTGAAGACAAAATAAAATTAATAGGAAATGTAGATGGTGTACAATCTATAAATACAATCAATAAGTATATACTTTGTTTTTTTAATCAGTATCTGAAAAATATTAAATCAGATTTGCTTGAAAAAGAAACTAACAATTCTATAATAAAGTTTGAAAAATTAAAATAGTATGGATTTAGAAATTTCAAAAAGGTCAATAGACGAAATTAATAAGTATCAAC
>MEOD01000089.1:0-12391 GCA_001768555.1 Bacteroidetes bacterium GWF2_29_10 | reverse complement strand
TTTTACAATATTCTAAATTTTATAAGGAATATTTCAAGAAAATAGACATTTCAAAAATTAAAAAAATTGAAGATTTAAAGCACATTCCTGTTACATCAAAAGAAGACTTACAACAAAAAAATATGGATTTTCTTTGTGTAAATAAAGACAAAATTGTGGACTATATTACTACGTCTGGAACCATGGGAAATCCAGTTACTTTTGGAATGACGGAAAATGATCTTAATCGGCTTGCTCACAACGAATATCTTTCTTTTTTATGTGCAAATGGTTCTAATAAAGATATTTACCATCTTATGGTTACTCTTGATAGGCGCTTTATGGCTGGTTTAGCATATTTTCTTGGGTTAAGAAAATTAGGAGCAGGAATTGTTCGTGTTGGCCCAGGTAATCCTGAGCTTCAATTTGATACTATAAAAAGAATTTCATCAACAGTTTTTGTTACAATACCATCTTTTTTATTAAAACTTATAGAGTATGCTGAAAAAAACAATATTGACTATAATAATACTTCAATTAAATCAGCAATTTGTATTGGGGAACCTATACGAGATAGTAATTTTCAGTTGAACAAACTTGGGAAAAAAATAAAAGAAAAATGGGATATAAAATTATATTCCACATATGCTTCAACTGAGATGGGGGCTGCATTTACTGAATGCATAGAAGGAAAAGGAGGACACTTATCTCCAGAAATGTTAATAGTTGAGTTTTTAGATGAAAATGATAACCCTGTTAACGAAGGAGAATTAGGAGAAATAACAATAACTAATATAGGAGTAGAAGGTATGCCTCTTGTTCGTTTTAAAACAGGCGATATTTGTTATCATTTCAAAGAAAAATGTATGTGTGGACGTAATTCGTTAAGAATAGGTCCCATAGAAGGCCGTAAAAAACAAATGATTAAATACAAAGGAACTACATTATTTCCTCAAGCGTTGTATGATATTTTAAATGATATTTATGGTGTAGAAAATTATATAATAGAAGTTTCTACAAATAATATAGATACGGATGATATTTTAGTAAAAATAGGCAGTAATGAAAATGGCGAAAATTTTGAAAAGATAATAAAAGACCATTTTCGTGCAAAATTAAGAGTAGCACCATCTATAAAATTTATGAGCCCTTTTGAAATAACAAAATTACAATACCCAGCAATGAGTAGAAAGCCAATAACTTTTATTGATAAAAGAAATGATTACCAAACTGTTAATGTATGAATTTAAAAGAACAATTTGAAATATTACGTCCTTATAATGATGAGGAAGCAAAATATGCAATAGAAAGAATTATTAGTAATCCATTATTTATAGGAATTGCACAATATATTTTTGAAGATAAACCAATTGAAAATGTATTCTCAGAATTTAAGAATATTTCTACCATTGATAAATTCCAATCATTTTTTTCTGATTATGCTGTTAAGCAAACAGTGAAAAAAACATCTACTGGATTAACATTTGGAGGTTTGGATAATTTAGATAAAAATACTCCTTATTTGTTTATTGCAAACCATCGAGATATTGTGCTTGATTCTGCAATTATGCAAATATTATTGTTAGAAAATGGACATAAAACAACCCAAATTACATTTGGGGATAATTTAATGTCAAATCAATTCATAATAGATTTAGGTAAAATGAATAAAATGTTCACATTTTATAGAAGTGGCTCTCGAATAGATCAATATAAAAATGCTTTGTTACATTCTGCATATATACACCATGTTATAAAAGAAAAGAAGGAATCTATATGGATTGCGCAAAGAGATGGGCGAACAAAGGATGGGAATGACAAAACTCAAGCTGGATTAATTAAAATGCTTATAGCTGGGCAAGGAAATATTATTGATTCTCTAATTAATTTAAATATTGTTCCAATATCTACATCTTATGAATATGAACCATGTGACATTCAAAAAGTTAATGAATTGTATATGTCAAAAAAAACAAACTATGTAAAATCAAAAGGGGAAGACTTGAAAAGTGTAATGTCTGGTATAACTGGATTTAAAGGACGTATTCATGTGCAATTTGCTAAACCTCTAAACGATTTTATAAAAAAATTAACAAGTCAATCCATAAATACAAATGAAATTATTGATGCTATTGTTAAAGAAATAGATTATCAAATATATATAAATTATAAATTAAGAGAGGCTAGCTATATATCATATGATATGTTGAACAACAATAATAATTTCATAAATCAAAAATACTCGAAAATAGATGCTGAAAAATTTGGCAAATATATGGAAAATAAAATAAGCTTAATTGAAGGGAATAAAATAGAATTACAATCTTTATTCTTGAAAATTTATGCGAATCCTCTAATAAATTTTATTGAAGCGACAAAATAGCCTAATAATCCAAAAAGCAAATCATTGTTGTCCAGTAAAAATTAAAGATAAGGAAGTTTAATTATTTTTTTTAAAACCAAAAAGATTTTAAAAGAATTATCCTTAAAAGAAGTATGCAAAAGAATATGAATAAAAAGCCATTTGTTGTAACTATTGCAATTTTTTCATGTCTAACAAGCACTATTTTTTGAAACATAATAATAGCTAAAAATCCCCCTAAAAACATAAGAACATTACCCACAGGTATTAAAACCATTAGCATACCAAGGTCTTTTAGAGGCAAATTAAATAATAATACAAAAACATTAGTTACAATAATTGGGATGCCAATTATTCTATAAAAATATTTTATTTTTTGGTTGAAACTTTTAATAAGTTTTGATGTATATGCAGTTTTTAAGAAAAGAATTGTAATAAATATTCCAAAAGTGATAAGAGCAAACATTCCTGATATTGCAAGAACCCAGTGTGCAAAGCGACTCCAAAAATGCCAAGACAAAACTCCGCCCAAAAAATACCGTGACCAAGGAGCTTCAACTAATTGTACTAATACTAAATTAACCGAATGAAAAATAATCCAAATAAAAAATAAATGCAATAAGCCATTTACCTTTTTTAATAGCAAGTAAAGAACAAAAGCCAAAATCGCAACAAACAATGACATGTATAAACCAGAGGAGTAAACATAAGTAACAACGTCTACAGTCCAGTCAATGTTATAATTAGCAAAATCAAAAGTTGGATATTTTAGAATTGGAGCTAAACCACAATCATGCGCACTAATAATAAAACCTACATTAAAAAGTATATAGCATAAAATAAAAGCTATTATTGACATAGCTATAGAATTTAAAGTTTGATACCTTAAAATGTTATTTAATTCTATTTTTTTTACAACTATATTTTGAAAAAGCATTAAAAAAATTAATTTTGCAGATTAGAAATTTATCAAAGATATATATTTTTTTAAAAAAATAAGAATTTAATGAATATAGAAAAAACAGAATTTGAAGGTTTAATTGTTTTAACACCCAAAGTTTTTGATGATAATAGAGGTTGTTTCTTTGAATCTTTTAACGAAAAAATAGTTTCAGAAATCATACCTAACACTTTGTTTGTTCAGGATAATATATCTATCTCAAAAAAAAATGTAATAAGGGGTTTACATTTACAAGAACCTCCTTACGCACAAGGAAAACTTGTAACTGTATTAAAAGGAAAAGTTATAGACATAGTTGTAGATGTTAGAAAAAACAGTCCAACTTACGGGCAGTACTATTCAATTGAACTATCTTCAGAAAATAAGAATTTATTATACATACCTATTGGTTTTGCTCATGGATTTGTTAGTTTAGAGGATGAATCTGTTTTTATGTATAAGTGTACTAATTTTTATTCAAAAGAATCAGAAGTATGTATAAATTGGAATGATCCAAATATAAAGATAAACTGGGGTATTAATAATCCTATTCTTTCAGAAAAAGACAATAACAACTGTATTTTATTAAGAAATTACAACAGCCCATTTTAACAAATAATAAATCATGTATAATATTTCTACTAAACATTTATTATTCTTACTTTTATTAATGATTTTGTCAATAATATTTACAGCTCTAATAAATGGTATATTTTTAAAATTTTCAAAAACTCTAGGAACACGTGACAATACAGTTATTCGTTGGGCAACAGAAACTAAACCATCTGTTGGAGGATTTGGATTTTATATAATGTTCCTTTGCTCTATAATATTTTTTACAATATTTGTTGACCCAGAGTCTATATTTAAAAACATTAAATTTGTTGGTATTGTAATTGCAATATCTTTAGGTTTTATAATGGGATTAGCAGATGATGCTTACAACACAAAGCCTTTATTAAAATTAGGGGTACAAATATTATGTGCAATTATTTTATACTTAACAGGTACGCAAGTACAAACATTTAATGTTGAATACCTTAATTTTGTATTAACTATACTTTGGGTTGTAGGAATAATGAATTCTATTAATCTTCTTGATAATATGGATGGTATAACTGGTTCTATTAGCGTTATTATAACATCATTTTTAATTTTAACAATAATATTATTTCATAATACACTTAGTATTGATTTGATAATTTTGGTTTCTATATTAGGGGCATTAATAGGTTTTCTTATATATAACTGGCACCCATCTAAATTATTTATGGGTGATACTGGCAGTCAATTTCTCGGAGTATATTTAGCAGCATTTGGTATAACATACATTTGGAATCAAGAAGATGTAATGGGAAACAGTATTGTTTCAAAACAAATACTAAACGTAGCATTAGTATTTATCATTCCTTTAATTGACACGACTACTGTTTTTATAAACCGTATTATTAGGGGGCAATCTCCATTTATTGGAGGACGTGACCACACAACTCACAATCTATCCTATTTAGGCTTATCTGACAAAAATGTGGCAATAATTATGGTCGCTATTACGTTATTATCTTCTATACTTGCTATTATTGTAAATAATATGAAAGAATGGACTTCTCTTAAATCAATTCCTTTTTTTGCATTCTGGGTAATAGTTTTCGTAACATTGTTTACAATAACAAGGAGACATGAATATAAATTTAAAAAATGAAAAAATACATTATTCACTATATCATTAGTTTTTTATTAATAATAATTTCACTACTAGTTTTCAAGCTGTTTTTTTCAGGAACATCACACTCTAATTTTGATGTTTCCTATAAAGAAGCATTTATGAAAAATTACAAAATATTTGCTTTAGATATTCCTGATACTATATATTTTGCAGGGGAAAGAGTGCCTACAGAAAAATATTATGTTAGAGAAAGTATTGATCAAGAACTCGTAAAAAATACTTACGGGCATTCTACAACTATACTTATGTTTAAAAGAGCTAATCGCTGGTTCCCAATTATTGAGCCTATATTGAAAAAACATAATATACCTTCAGATTTTAAATACTTAGCACTTATAGAAAGTTATTTTGAAAACAATAGCTCTTCTAAGGGTGCAGCAGGTTATTGGCAATTTATGCCAATAACAGCAATAGATCATGATTTAGAAGTAACTGATGATATTGACGAAAGACTAAATGTTGAAAAAGCTACCGAAGCAGCTTGTTTATACATTCGTTCAATGTATAAACGATATAAAAACTGGACCTTAGCTGCTGCTTCATACAACGTTGGAGAGTATTCATTAAATAATTCTTTAAACAACCAAAAAGTAGAAGATTATCATGATTTATTTCTAAATAAAGAAACTGCTAGATATGTTTATAGAATTATTGCTGTTAAATTAATTTTTAAACACCCTCAGGATTATGGATTTTATATTCGTAAAAAAGATTTATATTCTCCTATACCTACAGAATACATTGAAGTTGATACAACTATAAACGATCTTGTTGATTTTTCAATTAAACATGGAATAAACTATAAAATATTAAAAGAACTTAATCCTTGGTTGCGAAAGAGTTTCCTAAATAATAAAGATCGAAAAAAATATCAGATAAAAGTTCTTCCTAAAGGTTATAACCCTGAAAACTTATTTAAAACACCTTCAGAATATGAGATGGAGTTAATTGAAAATGATTCATTAGGTATTTAGGATTCTCTGAAAAATTTAAGAACTGTATTTTTAATAGAATAATATATTGGGACAGTCACAACATAATCAATATAGATATTCTCTAATTCCAAATTTTCAGGGTGTTATTTAAAAAGCGTGTCCAATAAAAATTAAATTTTGGTATAGACAATAACTATGCTTGTTTAGTCTTTTAAAATTTTAATAGTTTTTCATCAAATTTAAAGTTATTTTACTTTATAGCTATTAGTTGAGTTTCCGATGTTGATAGCCACTTTGTTTTATTAATATTAATACTGCCTCAACACTTGACAAAGAACCACCTCTGACCTTTAATGTTTTTCTAAAACTCTTGTTTTGGTACCATAGTAGACACACAAATTAGGATGGTATCTTTTTTAGTAATGGTCTAATTAGGTTTAATCATGTTTCAAAAGATAAAAAAAAGACCTAACAATTTTGTTAGGTCTTTTTTTTCAATCAACTATTATTAACTATTACTTTACTATAACCAATTTAATTGTTTTAGATGCATTTTCAGTGTTTATATTAAGATAATATATTCCTGAATTTAGACTTTTTCTTGAGATAATAAATTTTTGATTACCTGCAAATTGTCTACCATTAAACACATCAGACACTTTGTTTCCAAGCATATCATAAATAACCACATTAACATTTTGTTCTTTATTAATATTATAGAACAAATATGTACTTTCGTTAAAAGGATTTGGATAACAAATAGGCATTAAATCTGTCACATTAATATCTTGTATTGAAGTTGTATCCGAAATACTTTTTACTACAATTTCTTGACAGTTAACATCTGCTTCTCCTGTAACAGGGTCTGCTATTGTTAAACAAACATTATATGTTCCAGCTTCTAAATAATCATGAGTAGGAGTTAATGTTGTTGAATCATACGATCCATCACCAAAGTCCCAAGCAATAATAGCAGGGTCTCCAAATGAAGCCCCAATAAAATCAACTGGATGGGAATTCTCTTTGTTATTGTTTTCATCCTGTACAGAACCAAATCCAGCAACTAAAGTATCTCCAGGTACATTTACATTTATTAATTTAAAGTCGTTTCCATTGCATTTAGCACCTGCTGTTTGAATTTTCAAATGAACAAGATAATAACCCATAGTTGAATATTTATTTGAAGGATTTTTCAAAGATGAAGTTTTATTATCATCAAAATTCCATTTCCATACTGCAGGATTACCAAGAGATAAGTCTTCAAACTTAACATTATTTTCTGCATCCACATTAAACATAAAATCTGCTTTACAATAAACAGTATCTTCTCCAACCTTTATCACTTTACATGTTGTGTTAGCAATTATTGGATTAGTAGAATCTATTGCAGTTAAACAAACATTATAATAACCTCCCTTTAAATAAGTGTGAGTTGTGTTTTCTCCTTTTGTTTTTGTTCCATCACCAAAATTCCATATATATTTATTTAAATGGTCTCCTTGAGAGTTATTATAGAAATAAACAGAAGAGTTTGGAGCTTCTTGGTATATAAAATCAGCTTCACAATCATTTTGAGCAGAATTAACCATAATTATAGTTTTCATTTTACTCATACAACCAGAAATAGAATCATAACTAGTTAAAGTTACGGCATAATATCCAGGAGCTTTATATTTGTATGATGGATTATTTTGAATTGATTTTCCTCCATCACCAAATTCCCAATTAATTTGAGAATATGCACCCATTACATTTGCACTAAAATAAGCGATATTACTATCTGGTTCTACAAATACATTGAAGTCAGCTTTACAAGTAACACCTTCTACTTGTATTTTTTTGCATTCGTAACTAATACATTCTTTTAAAGAATCACTAACTAATAAACAGACATCAAAAATTCCACTTTTTGTGTAATTATGATTAGTATTTGATTGATTAGAGAAAGTTAGATCTCCAAACGACCAATAGAAGTTTTTAAGATTTCCTGTTGATGTGTTTTCAAAAACGACCTTTTTAGAGTCGGGATTAACAGTGTAATCAAAATTTGCTTTACACAATGTAGTTCCAATTTGAATGTTTTCAGTGTAAACATTACTACAATTGTTAGTTTTATTATTGATTGTTAATGTAACCTGATAATTACCTGATTTGTTATAATTATGATCTGGATTTTTAAGAGTAGAAGCTGTTCCATCTCCAAAATTCCAATACCATCCAGAAGGATCTCCAATTGACATATCTGCAAAAAATACTGTTTGAGTGTTAGCATCAATAAACGGCTTAAAGTTAGCTTTACATGTTATCTGACCAATGTTTATTGGTTTGCATACAATAGTTTTGCAGCCTGTAACAGTATCAATAACGCTAAGGCATACATTATACTCCCCTGTTTTTGTAAATTTATTATTAGGATTTAACAATGTTGAGTATTTGCCATCTCCAAATGTCCAATACACTTTTGTTGTGCTAGAGTATGTTTCAGCTGTAAAGAATGCTGTATCCTGAGAAATATAGAACATGTATTCAGCAAAGCAAGGTTGTGCAATATCAATATTCACATCAATACATTTACTAGCCATACATTGTGTTACTGTATCCATCGCAGATAAGCAGATAGAGTATTTCCCTCCTTTTTGATATTTGTAAACAGGATTTTGTTGAGTTGAAACATATCCATTATCAAAATTCCAAAGATATTTAAAAGCACCATTAGATAAATTTGTAATATTTACACCATTAGAATCAATGTGATAGTTAAAGTCTACAGAACAATTTAATTTTTCATCTAGGTATATATTTTGGCAAAACATATTTTGACATTTACTAACAGTATCAATAATTGTTAAACAAACATTATAAACACCACTTTTCTTATAATAATGCAACGGATTTGCCATAACAGAAGAATTTCCATCTCCAAATGTCCATAAATACTTATTTGCATTGGATGAAGAGAGATTTATAAAATTAACAGTATTATTTAGCTTCGTAAATTTAAAATTAGATTTACATTCAATCTTGTTTCCAATAATAACTTCTTGGCAATATACATTATTACATCCCATAGTAGGATTAGATATAGATAAGCAAACATGAAAAACGCCTTCATTGTTATACTTGTTCATTGAATGATATTGAGAAGAAGTCGAACCATCGCCAAAATCCCAAAGATAATTAGTTGCTTCTCCTTGAGAATTATTATTAAAAAATACTCTTCCGCTATCGTTTACAGTAAATTGGAAAGATGCTACACAGTAATTATATTGTTGACCAACAACTATTATTTGACAAAGTTCATCAGTACAATTTTTGACAGTATCAACAACTGTTAAACAAACTTTATATGTTCCTACATTTGAATATTGGTGTTGAATAGCGTTTTCTGTAGAATATTTTCCATCTCCAAAATCCCAAAAATATTTATTTGCATCTCCCTGTGTATAGTTCTCAAAATAAACATTGTTTGAATCACTTTGATAAAAATAAAACTGAGCTTTACATAATGTTTCTTTTATGTTGATTATATTACAAAATTCAGCTACGCAATTAGTGTTAGTGTCAGTAGCAGTTAAACAAACATAAGCACTAGTAATGTTATCTGAAAATTTGTACATAGGATTCATTAAATAAGAAGTCGAACCATCTCCAAAATTCCAAACAAATTTATTAAGTTTTGAGTCTGACATATTGTAGAAATTAATATTACCAGAACTATCAGTGTAATATTCAAAACTGGTATAACATTTTGGTTCAATAGGAACAATTTGAATGTATATGCTTTGACATTTATCCACATTACAATTTTTAGCATTATCTGAAACTGTCAAACAAGCATTATATGTTCCATCTTTAGTATATTTATAAATAGGATTTTTAGCAGAAGAAGTTGTTCCATCTCCAAAATTCCAAAAATAAGTTGAAGAAGTAGAATTATAATTACTTACAAAATGAGTACCTAAAGTATCTATATTAAAAGTAAAATTAGCGTTACAAGAATCTGGAGATGACAATATTTCAAGATATTTGCAAATTTGATTATTACATGCTGCTGTAGCATTTTTAATTATCAAACAAACATTGTATTGACCTGCATTTGTATAAGTATATGAAGGGTCTTTTACAAATGCACTACCACCATCACCAAAATACCACTCATAATTTAAGTTTGCTCCTAAAGATGTACTATAAAAAGATACTTTATTAGCAATTGTGTCAAATACAAATTGAAAATCAGCAGAGCAACTAGTATCAATAGGGGAAACATAAACGCTCATACAAACAGTTGTATCACAGCCATTATTGGTATTTATTTTAGTTAAACAAACGTGGTATGTTGTATCTTCTTTTAAATATTTATATGTTGGAGCAAATTCTGATGATACACTACTAGCATCTTCTCCAAAATTCCAGTAATACAATGATGTTGAATCAGAAGGAAGTTTATTTGAAAAATTATAAAACTTAACTCCATTTGGAGTGCTTTCTCCATAAAACTCTACATTACAAAGACTAGGCATTACAACATTTACAGACATTGATAGTGAATCAACACAACTCTTTGTCGTGTCTCCAACTATAAGTTTTACAGAATATGTAGAATTATTTGCGTACAAATGTGTAGGATACATTTCAGATGAAGTTGAACCATCTCCAAAATCCCAATAGTAGTTTGTGTGAGTATATGGATAATTAGAAAAAGAAACGCCTTGTTCTGTTATTGAATAACTAAAATAAGCATTACAGTTGTTTACAAGCTTAAAATAAATAGATTGACAATAACTATTTGTACAGCTATCAACAGAGTCATTAACAGTAAGACAAACTTGATAAGTTCCTGAAGCTGTATATGTATGAATAGGATTAGCAACATCAGATGTTATTCCATCTCCAAAATCCCAACTATACTTAGTGTAAGGTTGATTATATGATTTATTATTAAAATTCACATTATTTCCTTCAGTACTATATTGAAAATCTACATAACATGGTAGTGGAGCTTCAATAAATACCTCTGAACAATAACTTCCTTGACAACCATTTGTTGAGTTTGTTACAAATAAACAAACGTTATAAGTCGAATCTTTTGCGTAAACATGACTTGGTGAATACTCTGATGATGTTGCTCCATCTCCAAACTGCCAGTAATAAGTATCTACACCAGATGAATTATTTGTAAGAACAATTCCTTTTTGTAAACCTACATTTTCTAACATGTAATAGAAATAGCTATTACATATTGGTTTTTTGTTAAAAACCAATTCTCTACAAACGTTATTTGAACAACCTTGCACAGTATCAAGTACTGTTAAACATAAGTTGAATGTTCCACTATTTTCATATTGATGCCAAGCATAATATTCAGAACTTGTATTTCCATCTCCAAAATCCCATACATATTGTGTGTTTGTTTTCTGATCAGAATAATTATAAAAAGAAATTTCATTATAAGTTTGATCTATTAAGAAATCAAATTGTGTATGACAAGGGTCTAGCTGATTTGGGAAAACATCTGTGCAATAAGAAGATTCGCACATTGCTGAGTCTTTTACGGTTAAACATACTTTATATTTAGAAGAATCAGTTGAATATTGAATTATGTTATTGTACATTGAAGAACTGGTTGTGCCATCTCCAAAATCCCAATACAATTGTATAATATTCCCTGATGAAACACTATAAAAGTTAACACCTGCAGCATCTTTGGAATAAGTAAAGAAAGATTTTATAGGTTGAGTTAGATTAATAGAGATATCATCATAAGCAGTATCTATTCCGTCATATACTGTAACCGAATATGTTGTAGATTTATCAACATATACAGTAATATAACTTGCATCCAAATTAGTTGACCAGGAATAACTATATGTCCCTGAACCTCCAGAAGCTATAGCTTCTAATGTTATTTCTCCCGGATTACACAATGTAATATCATTACCGATATTTACTTGTAAAATTTGCCCAAATGCAACATTATATGTGATTATCATACATAATGTTATAAAATAGAAAATTTTCTTCATAGCTCTAAATTTTAAATTAATTATTTTTCAAGTTGTAAATGTATAAATTTTATTTGAACTAACAAAATTTTTATTTTAATTTTTTTTTATTTATGAAAGTAAACATTATTGTTAATACCTGAAATAGTATGACCGTTTTTAATTATTTTTTTTTAACAATTTAAAACTGATATTTATCAAACAGATATAAAAAAAAAGCAAGGAATGAAAAACTATCCTTTGGCGTATCTCTATTCTTTCTTTAAGTCCGCAGGATTATCACTATAATAACCATCAGAGCAAAACCGACGGTAACGCATCTTTTTCTCACCTCCCTCAAACTCAAAGTGTCTAAGGAGAGACTTTTTCAAAATATTCAATTTCCTTCACCCAATATTCAATTTCCTTCACCTAATATTCAATTTCCTCCATGTAATATTCAATTTC
>MEOD01000088.1 GCA_001768555.1 Bacteroidetes bacterium GWF2_29_10 | reverse complement strand
ATTTAATGTTCGCAAAATAAGACGTAATGCAAACAAAATCAATTTAATACAAGCTTAGCTTGACGGCTATGACTTTAAAGGTACTCTAATAGGTTATACGAGATTGGCTTTCAGATAATTGCGCAAACGACTGATTGTTAATCAAAAAGGTTTATTGAAGTACATAAAAAGTGTCATAAAGATATTTAGTCCTAAAATAGGTTTACAGAAAAATAGTCTTAGACAGGGCATGCCCTGTCTCTACGTTATGTTTTCCTACATTCACATATTATGCTTATTGTCAGTATTTTAGTAAACGAAGTAGGTTTAGGGTAACTTTAGGGTGAATTTAAGGCGAAGTAAAGGCGAAGTAATAGCATATAACACAATGAAAATTAGCAAGTTAAATGTTTTTGTGTAATATACTGAATATTAGATTATTACAAAAATGGTAAAAATTATAAAATAAAGTTTATCATTCAAAATTGTTATTGTCAAAAATCGGTTAAGTGCATCTTTAATTTAGAAGCAATTATTACTGATTATAAGGTATTTATATTGTCGGTTTTTTATGTTTTGGTTTTTCTTGTGTAATATTTATTCGTAATTGATAATTTTTAGATTGACAGATGGATTTTTTTATACATTATTGTATTAAAAAATAAATTTTTGTTAATTTTAGTTTTAGTTTTAATAAAAAGTATGTAGGTTTGTGTTTTTTTAATAAAGTATTAACTTCATAAAATCATATAAAAGATGAAAAAGACAGCATTTTACAATAAGCATGAGGCTTTTGGAGGCAAAATAGTTCCATTTGCAGGATATTTAATGGCCGTTCAGTTTGAAGGAATAAATATAGAACATGAAACGGTAAGGAATAATGTTGGGGTATTTGATGTTTCGCACATGGGAGAGATTTGGGTAAAGGGTCCAGAGGCTCTTAATTTTATACAAAGAGTAACAAGTAATGATGCATCAAAGCTAGTTGATGGTAAGGTGCAGTATTCTTGTTTTCCAAATGGGAAAGGAGGAATCGTTGATGATTTACTTGTATATAGGATAGATTCGTTGACATATTTGTTGGTTGTAAATGCTTCTAATGTTGAAAAGGATTGGAATTGGTTGGTTTCACAAAATACGAATGGAGCTGTTCTTTATAATGCGTCGGATGAAATAGCCCAATTGGCTGTTCAGGGTCCAAATGCGATAAAAGTTTTACAAAAGTTAACTGATTTTGATTTAAGTAGTTTAGAGTATTATTCTTTTCACAAGATTAATTTTGCTGGAGTTAATGATGTAATTATGTCAGCTACAGGGTATACAGGAGCGGGAGGATTTGAGATTTATTTTGCGAATAGTGATGCAAGTCATATGTGGGATGCAATCTTTGAAGCAGGGAAGGAATATGGTATCAAACCGATAGGTTTGGCAGCTAGAGATACATTAAGATTGGAAATGGGTTATTGTTTATATGGTAACGATATTGATGACACAACTTCTCCTATTGAGGCAGGTTTAGGTTGGATTACTAAGTTTACAAAGGATTTTGTTAATAGTGATATTTTTCTTGCACAAAAGAATAATGGAGTTTCAAGGAAGTTGGTTGGATTTGAACTTATAGATAAAGGTATTCCTCGTCATCATTATGATATAGTTGATAATAATTCGAAAAAGATAGGTTTTGTTACTTCTGGTACAATGTCACCAACATTAAAAAAGGCTATTGGTATGGGTTATGTTTCGACTGAATATGCAAAGGAAGGATCAGAAATAAACATCTTAATTAGAGATAATAAAATAAAGGCTAAAGTTGTTAAATTGCCTTTTGTTAAAAAATAAAACATGAATTACATTTACGAAAGAGAAATAGAGGTTTGCTATACGCCGGCTCTATTTCCTTTTTATAATCCAGAAAATAAAATAGTTGTTGTTGTAGATATTTTGCGAGCTACGTCGGCAATTTGCAGTGCTTTTGAAAATAATGTAAAAGAAATAGTGCCTATTGCAAATGTTGAGGATGCTTTCAAATTAAAGGATCAAGGTTATATAATAGCAGCTGAAAGGAACGGGGAGAGAGTTGATGGAGCAGATATGGGTAATAGCCCTTTTGAATTTTTGGAGCCAAGTGTTAGGGGTAAATCTATAGCTTTTACAACAACAAATGGGACTCAAGCAATAGAAATAGCAAAGCAAAAAAACATAGTTGTTATAGGAGCTTTTTTGAATCATAGGATATTATGTAATTGGCTTATTCATCAGCAAAAGGATATTCTTGTATTGTGTGCAGGTTGGAAAGGAAAGTTTAATCTTGAGGATACTTATTTTGCGGGAGCGTTAATAGAGTATCTTACATCTTATTCTAATTTTACGACAACATGTGATTCTGCGATGGCATCAAGAAGTTTGTATTTGCTTGCAAAAGATAATTTATATGATTTTTTATCAAATTCTTCACATTTTGAGAGATTGAAAAAATTAAATAAACTAGATGATATTAGATATTGTCTTTCTATGGATAAGACAAATGTCATCCCTGTTTTAAAGGATGATGTAATTGTGAATATTTGTTCTTCAAATTAAATTGCATTTTATGTGAAGTAGTTATGTTAAATTATTGTTAATTTGAACTAAAACATAAATGATTATATAAATTTGCATAATAAAATAAAAAATATGCAAAAGAAAAAGTTATTAATTGGCAATAGAGAAATAAGTTGGTTATACTTTAATGAACGTGTTTTACAGGAAGCCAACGATAAGCGTAATCCAATAATTGAAAGAGTAAAATTTCTGGGAATATTTTCGAATAATCTTGATGAGTTTTTCAGGGTTCGGGTTGCTACAATTAGCCGGATGATTGACATAAAAAATTCTCCAAAATTAATAACAGGTTATACCCAAGAGGAATTGCTGGAAAAAATAAACTCTATTGTCAATAAACAGCAGAAGGAATTTTATAAGATTTACGATGAAATCAAGGAGGAGTTAAAAGAGAATAATATTTATGTAATAAATGAAAAGCAGTTAAATAAGAGACAAGGTGAATATGTCAAAAAATACTTTAGGGATTATGTTAGAAGATACCTTTTTCCTATTTTACTGAATAAGAATTTTGACTTTACAACATTAAAAGATAAGTCTATATATTTTGCAGTTGTGCTTTCCAAAAAAGATAATTCTATTCCAGAAAAGCGAGCATTAATAAAAATACCAACAAGTAGTGTTTCACGTTTTCTTATTCTTCCTAAACTAGGCAAACGTAATTACATTATATTATTAGATGATGTTATAAGGTATTGTCTGGATGAAATTTTTTCGGTATTGGATTATAATCAATTAGATGCATATACTATAAAAATAACGCGTGATGCTGAGCTTGAAATAGATGATAACATTTCAAAAAGTTTTATGGAAATCATTCAGGAGAGTGTAAAGCAACGTTCAATAGGGAAGACGGTTAGGTTTGTTTATGACAAAGAAATGCCAAATGATTTTTTGAAGTATTTCACGAAAAATTTAAAAATTAATAAGAAAGATTATTTATCGCCAGGAGGTCGTTATCATAATTTTAAGGATTTTATAAGTTTTCCTAATCCTTTTGACAAATCGCTTGAAAATCCAATTTTACCAATTTTATCACACAAACAATTACTAGATTGCAAGAGTATATTTTCGGAAATAAAGAAGAAAGATATCTTGCTTACATTTCCTTATCAATCTTTTCAGTATATAATAGACTTACTTAGGGAGGCGTCGATTGATCCAAAAGTTGTATCAATAAAGATGACTATTTATAGAGTTGCGACAGGATCAAATGTTATAAATGCTTTAATTAATGCTGTAAGAAATGGGAAAGATGTTTCGGTGTTTATGGAGTTTCAAGCTAGGTTTGACGAACAAGCTAATATTAACTGGGCAAATAAGATGCAGGACGAAGGAGTGAAGATTATAGATACCTTTCCAGGAATGAAAGTTCACTCAAAATTAATATCAATAAGGAGACGTGAAGGTAATGGTTATTTTGATTATGTGAATATAGGCACAGGGAATTATAATGAGGTAACGGCAAAGACATTTAGTGATATGAGCTTATTGACAGTGGACAAGGGTATATCAAAAGAAGTTAATAAAGTATTTGAAATTCTTGAAGCAGATATTTTTAAAGTTCCTTATTTTGAGCATTTGATAGTAGCTCCTATTGATATGCGTTCGAAGTTTAGAGAACTAATTAATAGCGAAATAAGAAATGCTAGAAAAGGGAAATATGCAGAGATTATAATAAAGCTAAATAACATTGTTGATGAGGAAATTATAGAAAAACTATATAAAGCAAGTCAAGCAGGAGTAAAAATAAATATGATAATAAGGGGCACTTGTGTGTTAAATCCAGGAGTTAAAAACTTAAGTGAAAATATAAAGGTAATAAGTATTGTTGACAAGTATCTTGAGCATGCTAGAGTTTTAGTTTTTTACAATGGAGGCAATCAAAAATTCTATATTTCTTCATCAGATTGGATGACTCGCAATTTTGATCATAGGATAGAGGTAAGTTGTCCTATCTATGATGATGATATAAAAGAAGAGATTTTAGATTTTTTAAAGATACAGTTGCAAGATAATTGCAAAGCGAGAATAATCACAAAAGATAATAAAAATCTATATAATAAGAGAAAAGAAGACGAAAAAGAAGTTCGTTCGCAAGATGAACTATATAAATATTTTAAAAAATTATTAAAATAAAGAATAATGATATTTGCAGCAATAGATATAGGATCAAATGCAGGGCGTTTGCTTTTTTCAAATGTTTATGAAAAGAAAGACGAAATTGTGGCAGAAAAAGCAACCTTAGTTCGTATTCCTTTAAGATTGGGAGAAGATGTTTTTGAGAATGGTTTTATTTCAAAAGAAAAAACAGCCAATTTAGTAAATACATTAAAAGCATTCAAGTTACTAATAGATGTTTACAATCCTACTGCTTATAAAGCTGTAGCAACAGCAGCAATGAGAGAGGCAGAAAATAGAGATGATATATTGCAAATGATTTATAAAGAAACAAATATAGAATTGCAAATCATCAATGGAATAGAGGAGGCAAATTATATATCTGGCTCAAAAACAATAAGTGGAATAGATCGTTCTGCTACAAAAATGTTTATAGATGTTGGAGGAGGTAGTACAGAGATTTCGTTTATGTGTGGAAATAGGGTAATAAATTCAGAATCATTTAAGATAGGGACAATCCGCTTGTTGAAAGACAAAGTTAGTGTATTGGAATGGGAACGTTTAAAATCATGGATAAAATATAATTTAAAAACGGGGAAGAATATAATAGCAATAGGTACAGGAGGCAATATAAATAAAATAGCAAAAATTTATAATAAAAAGGCTGATAACTTCACTTCACTTGATACAATTAAATATGCACACGAACACATTAGTAGTTATTCCATGCAGGAAAGAGTTGAAATACTTGGATTGCGACCAGATAGAGCGGATGTAATAGTTCCTGCAGCTAAAATATTTATGAATCTAATGAAGTATGCAAAACTAAATAAAATCATGGTACCCAAAATGGGGTTGCCAGATGGAGTTGTTTCTCAGTTATATATTAAACATAAGCAAAATATGGGTTTTTTAAATTTAGAAATATAATTATTTACAAACAAATTATTATTATTAATGAAAGATAATATAATATCTACAGCTGATTCGATAATAAAAGATATAAATAGTAAAATATACAGTCCAATTTATCTTTTAATGGGAAAAGAGCCCTATTTTATAGATGTAATAACGCAGGCTCTTTTAAATAATGTATTGACAGAAGCAGAGAAAGATTTTAACCAAAGCATAATTTATGGTAAAGATATTGATGTGTATGAATTACTAACAATGGCACGTCGAGCTCCAATGATGTCAAACTATCAGTTGATTGTAGTAAAAGAAGCTCAACAATTAAACAAAATAGAAGAATTAGATAGTTATCTGAAAAATTATTTAAAGTCAACAATATTGGTATTAAATTACAAATATGAATCATTAGATAAAAGGTCAGAGAAAAAAAAAACTTTCTTAAAAAATGTTTCTCAAAAAGGTATTTTATTTGAGTCAACAGAATTATATGATAGCCAAATACCTGATTGGATAATAAAAAATGTTAAAGAACAAGGCTACCAAATACAAAAGCATATTGCAATAATGCTAAGTGAATTTTTGGGAAATGACTTAACAAAAATAAATAACGAGCTAACGAAACTATTTTTAAACCTAAAAAAAGGTGATGATATTCCTGAAAAACTAATCCTTTCTAATATAGGTATTAGTAAAGAATATAATATTTTTGAATTTCAAAAAGCATTAGCATCAAAAGATATTATTAAAGTAAATAAAATTGTTAATTATTTTATATCGAATCCAAAAGAAAATCCTCTTATTAAAATAATTAATTTTTTATATGGCTTCTATTCAAAAACTTTAACATATAGATATTATATAGACGTTAAAGAAAAAGACATTTCTTCAAAAATGAAAATGCAGCAATGGATGTTAAAAGATTACACAGAAGCAGCCTCTAAAAATTCTTATAACAAATTAGCAAGTGTAATATCAATAATAAAAGAATACGATTTAAGGTCAAAAGGAGTAAATAATAATTCTACAGATAGTGGAGAGTTATTAAAAGAAATGATTTTCAAGATATTACATTAAGTTTTTTTGGCATAAAAATTGTTTTAAAATTAAAGTTATCTATTAAATTAAATAAATAAATAAATTATGAAAAAAGTATTAAACCTTTTGTTTGCATTATTTATAGTTTTTGGAATATCCGAAAACATATCAGCACAACAAGAATCCCGACCAAATGCTCCAGAAATAACTTTTGCTAATGGTGTTCATGATTATGGAAATGTTGTAAAAGGAGGAAATGGCGAATGTGAATTTACTTTTACAAATACAGGAAAAGAACCATTAATATTAACTGATGTGCGTTCATCATGTGGATGTACTGTTCCTAAATGGCCAAATGAACCAATTATGCCAGGACAAAAAGGAAGCATAAAAGTAAAGTATGATACAAACAGAATAGGAGCAATAAACAAATCAGTAACAGTTCTTTCTAATGCGAAAAATGCAACAGTAACATTAAGAATTAAAGGAACAGTATTAGAGCCTGCCAATGAAACAGTACCAACAAAAAAACTTAATGAAGGTTCTCCTGTTGCGAAATAGTTAAAAAATCACGGAAAATTAATTTAAAATAAAACAAAAAATGAGAACAATTAATGCGATTTTGGGAGTAATGTTTTTATTCTCTATTATTGGAGCTCAAGCTCAAGATCAACCAAGCACTGCTGCGGAGAATCCTAATGCTCCAGTAGTTCAGTTTGAAAAAATGGTTCATGACTATGGAACCATAAAGAAAAATTCAGATGGTACATGTGAATTTGTTTTTAAGAATACAGGAAAAGAACCTTTGATTCTTAGCAATGTAAAGACATCATGTGGTTGCACTACTCCTTACTGGCCTCATGAACCTATTATGCCAGGTAAAACAGAAAAAATAAAGATTCAATATGCAACAGGACGAGTAGGTCCAATTAATAAAACTATAACAGTTTTTTCTAATGCAAAAAATGATGCTATAGTTTTGTCTATCAAAGGATTAGTTGAAGATGTAGCAGAACCAGAGCAAAAATAAAATTTTATTATTTGTTTTAATAGTAAAAAAGTACGAATTTTATACCCCCTTAATGGGGGTTTTTTTATTAATAAAAAATTTAAAATTATGCCAAATATATCACTCAAAGGCAGAAATATGCCTGAATCACCAATAAGAAAATTAGTACCTTTTGCAGACGAAGCGAAAAAGAAAGGCCGTATAGTTTATCATTTAAATATAGGACAACCAGACATTAAAACTCCTGATAATGTTATGGACAAAATAAGAAATATAGACCTAAAGGTTATAGAATATAGTCATTCAGCAGGAATATTATCGTACAGAAAAAAATTGGTTGAATATTATAATTCTGTTGGCATTGAAGGCTTAACATCAGATGATATCATAGTTACTACAGGTGGTTCGGAAGCAATAATTTTTGCAATACTTACCTGTTTAGATCCAGGAGATGAGATAATAACACCAGAGCCTTTTTATGCAAACTATAATGGTTTTGCAAATCTATCAGGAGCTGTAATAAAACCAATAACATCTTCAATCGCAAATGGCTTTGCATTGCCTGCGGTATCGGAGTTTGAAAAATGTATTACACCAAAAACCAAGGCGATTTTAATATGTAACCCAAATAATCCTACAGGTTATCTATATTCAAAAGAAGAATTAGAAACATTAAAAGAAATAGTAAAAAAACATGATTTATACTTGTTTTCAGATGAGGTTTATAGAGAATTTTGCTATGATGGAGCAGAACATTTTTCAGCATTAAACTTAAAAGGTATTGAAGAAAATGTAGTTATGCTTGATTCTGTTTCAAAACGATATAGTGCATGTGGAGTAAGGATTGGGTGTGTTATCTCAAGAAACAAAGAATTAATGAGTGCAATATTAAAGTTTGGACAAGCAAGATTAAGTCCTCCTACATTCGGACAAATAGCTTCTGAAGAAGCTATAAACACACCAAAAGAATACTTTGAAGAAGTGCTTGAAGAATATGTAAAAAGAAGAGATATTGTTGTTAAAGCCATAAATAATATGGAAGGCTGTTTTTGTCCTAATCCAAAGGGAGCATTTTATGCTGTAGCAAAGCTACCTATTGATAACAGTGATAAATTTTGTAAATGGTTGTTGGAAGATTTTGAGTATAATAATCAAACAGTAATGCTAGCTCCTGCTACAGGTTTTTATTCCACTAAAGGTTTAGGTAAAGACGAAGTAAGAATAAGCTATGTTTTAAATGAAGAGTCTTTAATAAATTCAATGAAATGTTTGGAAGAAGCTATAAAAGTATATCCAGGAAAAACAAATTAAAATATTAAGTAATAAGCATGTCAATAATAACACTTACAACTGATTGGGGTTTAAAAGACTATTACGTTGCCAATGTAAAAGGCTACATTTATAGTCATTTAAGTGATGTAACTATTGTTGATATAACCCATTTAATAAAACCTTTAGATATATCTGAAGCTGCATTTATATTTAAAAATTCTTATAATAGTTTTCCATCAGGTACTGTTCATATATTATCGGTTGATGATCAATGGACTGAAAAAACCCCTCATGTTTTAGTAAAACATCAGGGTCATTATTTTATAGGTGCTGATAATGGAATTTTCTCTTTGGCTTTGGAAAAAGAAATTCCAGAGAAAATAATAGAATTAGATATACAACAAGATACTGACTGCTGGACATTTTATGCACGCGATATTTTTGCAAATGTAGCATGTAAAATAATTAATGGAGAATCAATAGAGAGCATGGGTAGTCCAAAAGCCTCATTGAATGCAATGAATTTTTCAGAACCATCTATATTAAACGATTATATTTTAGGAAATATTATTTACATAGATAATTATCAAAATGCAATAACAAATATTACAGAGGAATATTTCAAAAAACATGTAGGTAATAAAAAATTCACAATACATATCCCCCCTAGTGATACAGTTTCTAAAATATCAAAGACATATAATGATGCTCAAGAAGATATAGTTTTAATGTTTTCTTCAACAGGTTATCTGGAAATAGCATTAAACAGATCAAGTGCATCAAGTTTGCTTGGTTTAAAATTAATGACAAAAATAAGAATAGAGTTTTAATTAATATAATTAATTATGTCAAAAATAGATATAGAGAATAATTATTTTACAAAATATATTTCAAAAGAAGAAATAGAAAAAAGAATTTCACTGCTAAGCAACGAAATAGATGTTTTCTTTTCTGATGAAAGTAAAGATAATATTATTATTTCTATATTAAATGGTTCTTTTATATTCACAGCAGATATTGTTAGACAACTTAGTAGTAAATGTAAAATCTTATTTATAAAATTAAAATCTTATTCAGGAACAGAGAGTACTGGAATTGTTAAAACAATTATAGGACTTGATGAGGAAATAAAGGGCAAAAACATTCTTGTTGTTGAAGATATTATAGATAGTGGCAAAACAATTAAAAAGATTTATGAAGATTTACAATCATTACAACCTGCATCTATAAAAATAGCAACATTATTATTAAAACCTAATAAATATAAGGAAAATATTCCAATTGATATTGTGGGATTTAAAATAGAAGATGATTTTGTTATAGGATATGGACTTGATATAAATGGCTATGGACGAAACTTAAAAGATATTTTCAAAAAAACGTTAATTTAAAAAATACACAATTATGTTTAATTTAGTTTTATTTGGTCCTCCTGGTTCAGGCAAAGGCACACATGCTATTAGAATCAAAGAGAAATATAATTTATTTCATTTCTCTACGGGTGAATATCTAAGAGCCGAAATAAATAATAAAACAGAGCTTGGCTTACGTGCAAAAGAATTTATCAACAAAGGAAACCTTGTCCCAGATGATTTGGTTTTTGAAATAATTGAATCTTTAATAGAAAAGCATAAAGGTGTTAATGGGTTTATTCTTGATGGTTTCCCTCGTACAATCATTCAAGCAGAACAATTAGATAAGGCTCAAACAAAGATAAATGAAAGTGTCTCTATGGTTTTATCTTTGGTAGTTGATGAAGATGAACTAATGAAAAGACTTATAAAGAGGGGTGAAGAAACTGGTCGTCATGATGATAATGAAGCAATAATAAAGAGACGATTTGATGTCTATAATAGACAAACCTCTCCACTTATAGAATACTATAAGAATCAAGATAAGTATTATGAAATATATGGATTAGGATCTGTAGATAGTATTTTTGGTCGCATCACTAATATTATTGATGCTTATTTTGCAAACATAAAATAAAAATAATTAAAATAGAAATTAAATGAGTAATTCAAACTTTGTTGACTATGTAAAAATATGCTTTAGATCTGGAAAAGGTGGGGCTGGATCAGCTCATTTATCAAGAGTAAAATACAACCCTAAAGCAGGCCCAGATGGAGGTAATGGAGGTCGTGGTGGCGATATAATACTAAAAGGGAATAGTCAATTATGGACACTTTTAAATTTAAAATATACAAAACATGTTATTGCAGAAGATGGAGGAAATGGCACTAGTAATTGTAAATTTGGAGCAGCAGGCAAAGATGTTATTATAGAAGTACCGTTAGGCACAATTGCAAGAGATCCAGATACAGGAGAGATTGAAGCAGAAATAATAGAAGATGGACAAATGATAACATATATTCCAGGTGGACGTGGTGGACTTGGAAATGTAAATTTTAAATCTCCAACAAATCAAGCACCTACTTATGCTCAACCAGGGGAAGAAGGTCAGGATGTATGGAAAATATTAGAGTTAAAGCTTCTTGCTGATGTAGGGCTTGTAGGGTTTCCAAATGCTGGAAAATCAACATTGTTATCAGTTTTATCAGCAGCAAGGCCAGAGATTGCAAATTATGCATTTACTACATTAACGCCCAATTTAGGTCTTGTTAAATATAGAAATTACAAATCTTTTGTAATGGCAGATCTTCCAGGTTTAATAGAAGGAGCGCATGAGGGCAAAGGTTTAGGTATACGATTTCTTAGACATGTAGAAAGAAATTCGATGTTATTATTTGTTATTTCTGCTGAATCAGAAAATATAAAAAAAGATTATGAAATACTTCTTAATGAATTGAAAGAATTTAATGAAGAAATATTACATAAAAAAAGACTTATAGCTATTTCTAAAAGTGAACTGATTGATGAAAAAACTATAAAAAAAATAACAACTAAATTACCAAAAAATATTCCATTTATTTTTATTTCTTCACATACTACAAAAAATCTAGTAGAGTTAAAAGACATAATATGGAAAGAACTTAATGAATGATTATTGATTTTATAAAAAATATTGACGAGCATGTTTTTATACAACTAAATTCAATCAATAGTCCATTTTTTGATTACTTTATGTCATTTGTTACTCATAAATTTTCATGGATTCCATTGTATTGTTATTTTCTATATTTAATAATAAAAAATAAGGGTCGACGCTTTTGGGTATATCTTTTAATTATCGGAATATCGATTACTATTTCGGATCAATCTTCTACTTACATAAAACATGCAGTTCAAAGATACAGGCCATGTCACAACTTGGAAATAGGTAATCTAATCCACCTTGTTGGCAATTGTGGAGGTAAATATGGCTTTGTATCATCGCATGCCTCTAATTCGTTTACTTTAGCAACACTATTGTTTTTTATTTTGAAACCATATTATTCTAAAACTAAATTGTTATTACCGTTACTATTTTGGGCATTATTAGTGTCTTATAGCAGAATATATGTAGGGGTTCATTTTCCTTTAGATATTATATGTGGAGGTTTTCTTGGAGTATTTATTGCTTATTTTATTTGGTTTATTTATTCGCTTAAGAAATGTTATATGAGTTAAATTTATTAAAAAAATTCAGCTCATATATTAGAATCAAAATCGTTTTTTTTTGAATATTACCTCCTTAACCACAATATTATCAACCAATAAACTACCATACAACAATATCTGATTATCAAATTTTCAACCTTACAGCTTTATATACTAAATTATTTTAACCCAGATTACGCGTTAGGTAATTTTAGACTCATATCTAAAGGATAATCCCATA
>MEOD01000087.1:230-12468 GCA_001768555.1 Bacteroidetes bacterium GWF2_29_10 | reverse complement strand
TTTTTGCAAATAATAGTGATTGTATATCAGGGAGATAAAATAAAATAATATCGTTTGTTATTTTTTATCGGACAATAGTGATTTAATTTATTGTTTGTATTTATAATTTTATAATTTTGTAATCAAATTTTAAATATATGGAACTTTCTGCCATTTTAAATAAACTAAAGATTGTAGGTATTGCATTTATTGTTGTAATGCTTATTGGGACATTGGGATACAAAGTTATTGCCCCTGAAAATGGATTGTTTGAATGTTTCTATATGGTTGCAATTACTGTATCAACTATTGGTTATGGGGAATTTGTATTAAAAGAGGCAATGACTCCAGAATCAATGTTTGCAATTAGGTTATTTACAATTTTTGTTGCATTTACAGGCATTGGTATTCTTACATATTTGCTATCTACCGTTGCTGCATTAATAGTTGAAGGACAATTAAAACAAACTTTTTTAATAAAATCTATGGAAAAGAAAATTAATAATCTTGAAGGACACTACATTATTTGTGGAATGACAAATGTCGGAATGAATATTTCTCATGAATTATTTAAAACGAAAAGAGACTTCGTGTTTACCGATACAGATCCTAATAAAGTAAACCATACATTTAGTAATCATAAGGATTACATTGGTTTGTCAGGAGATTGTATTGATGATAATTTTTTATTAAAATTAGGAATAAAAAAAGCTAGTGGTGTTTTTATTACTACTGCTGATGATAATTTGAACCTCGTTATAGCTCTTTCTGTAAGAAATTTAAATAAGGACATAAAGATTATTGCTATGTGTAATGATATTGAATATATCCCTAAATTGAATATTGTTGGTGTAAATAAGATTATTTCACCAAGTTTTATTGGTGGATTACGAATGGCTTCAGAGATGATAAGACCAAATGTTACAAGTTTCCTTGACGAAATGATGCGTGGAGTAGATATCGTGCTTCGAGTTGAGGAGGTTAAGCTTAGAATAGACTTATTTGGTAAAAAGTTTTCTGAAGTTTCGCTTAATGGTTTAAAAAACACAATAGTTATGGCTTTGAGAGAAAATGGGAAATGGGTATTTAACCCTGAACAAGAACATATTATAGGAGAATCATCGGTGTTGATTGTTATGACTTCCCCTGAAGACAGGCTTGAACTTATTCAAAAATACGGAATGCACTAATTTTTATATTACTAGAAAAATTAAGTACTCTTTAACCAAAATTTGAATTATTTCATCTCAAATTAATATTTTTTATAAAGTAACATCTACATTTATTCAAAAATAAACTTAATGTCTGATTCTGTTAATGAGCTTAGTTGTTTGTTTGTTACGTCTATAATACTGTCAGATAATTTTTGTTTGTTTTCCTGAAGTTGTAGTATTTTTTCTTCTACAGTATTTTTGGTAATAAATTTATAAACAAATACTTTTTTGTCTTGACCAATCCGATGCGCTCTATCCATTGCTTGATTTTCAACTTGAGGGTTCCACCAAGGATCTAATAGAAAAACATAATCTGCCTCAGTTAAATTCAAACCATATCCTCCTGCTTTTAGGGATAAAAGAAATATTTTATTGTCACCTTCTTTAAAATCATTAATAACATGCTCCCTATTTTGTGTGCTCCCGTCTAAATAGGAGTATTTTATATTCATATTGTCAAAGTACTCTCTGTAGATGCGAAGATGATTAACAAATTGGGAGAAAATCAAAACTTTATGATTAGGTATTAACTCTGTTAATAATCTGATGACATCATTAAATTTGCCTGATTCAAAAGAATATTCTTTGTCATAGATATTTGGATGATTCGCGATTTGCCTTAACCTTAACAAGCCTGTTAATATGGACATTGAGGCTTTTGCTAATCCATCTTTACTTATATTATTAATAATTTCATTTCGAAATGCTGATTTAATTTTTTCATAAATACTAATTTGCTCTGAAGTCATCTCGGAGTAAAATATCATTTCTGTTTTTTCTGGTAGATCTTTTTCTACTTCTTTTTTTGTTCTCCTTAGAATAAAAGGGCTTACTATTGATTGCAGGTTTTTTATCTTTTCTAAATCATTGTTTTTTTCAATTGATTGAATATATTCTTTCTTAAAATTCCCAAAGCTTCCTAATAATTCTGGATTAACAAAACTTAATTGAGCCCATAAATCAGATAAAGAATTTTCTATAGGAGTTCCATTAATAACAATTCTGTTTTGAGATTCTAAATTAAGAAGCGATTTATAAATTAGAGATAGAGGATTTTTTATGGCTTGACTTTCATCTAAAATGATATATCTGAAAGTATATTTAGATAATATGTCCGCATCACTTCTAACAACACCATAAGTGGTAAAAACAACATCGTAATTAGAAAATATATCCGTATCTCTAGACCTATTATTGCCATAGTGAACATAATATGTCAGATTTGGTGTAAATTTAATTGCTTCTGCACACCAATTATGTATAAGAGATGAAGGCATTACAACTAAATTTGTTACTGGTTCATTGAAAATAGTGAGATTGGTTATTGGTTGCTTTATCTCTTTTAGTTTGCTAAGAAATGCAAGTATTTGTATGGTTTTTCCTAACCCCATATCATCAGCAAGGCATGCTCCAAAATTAAACTTATCAAGCTTACATAGCCAGTGAAAGCCTTCTAATTGGTAACTGCGTAGTTCGCCAACAAAAGATTCTGGAAGCTCAGTTTTAATCGTTTCTTTATTTAAAAATTCTTCTACAATCTTATTATATCCTCTAATCTCTTTATCCTCAACAAAGTCTTTGAGTTGATCAATTTGTTTAAAATTGGATTTTTTTACTTTAACAATTTCTTTCTTTGGATCAATATTGTCTGCAATATCTTTTAGTTTACTAAACCATTCTGATGGTATAATAAATATTCCCCCTTTTTTAAGCTTAAACTCTCGGTTATTGGATCTAATATTATCTATAAAATCTATAAAAGGAATTATTTGTTCGTTTATTTGAATAAGTATCTCAACTTCAAACCAGTCTTTTCGTTCTTTTAATTTTACATGTAAAGAACTATCAAGGTGTACAATATCATTAGCATTATTAACAACTTCAATTTCTAAATCTTTTAAATTTGACAAATTGCTACTTACCCAGTCGTGTATCTTATACTTACTGTCATAATCGTTAATGTATTCCTCATTTCCAATATCAAAGAGATTATTAACATTAACTTTCAAACCCATTGAAATTAATTCATTCACATAAGGTTGTTCTTCATTTTTATTTCTAAAATATTTTATAAAAACAAACTTTCCTTTTTCATTGATTAATTTTGTTATGACATTTTGGGTACTACTAAATCCAAATTCTACAATATCGTATTTGAATTTTAAAGCAATATTAGAGTTTCCAAAAATATTTTCTATATATATAACTGCTATAGGCTTAGCTTTTATTTCCCTTATTTCTATATCATTACTGCGAACATCATATTGAGTTACAAGCTTTGTTACAAATTTTTCTAAATATTCTTTTTCTTTACTTAGAGGTATTTCGATATAATCCTTGCTAAAAAATGGGAAAATTTTATTTCCTTCAACATGTTTGTCAAAACAATATAGTTTATTTTGACTTAATATGCGTAAAGGTTTTTCTGTTATAACAATTGCCTCTTTAAGAAAAGATAAGTCTATTAATGTTTCATTATCATAAATTTCAGGAAAATATTTTAGTACGCCATCCTCCCTGTTAAAGTTAAACACAACGGATAAAGGGTTACTAGATTTATCTATTTGTTGATATGTTACATTCTTCCCTGAATCAAAGAAGAGATCTCTTGTGTATAATAAATCAAATATTTTATTAAGTTTTTCTAATATAAATGCACTAATGAGCTTTTTGTTTATTTCAGAGTAATGTTTATCGAAAAAATCCTTTACATTTATTGGTTTTTTATAGAATTTACTTATAATTGAAGACTCTTCTATTTCTAAACTTTCATTTATTAAATCTAATTCTTCGCAATCAATATATTCAATGTAGTCATTAAGGGTGGCTTTGTAGATTTTTGTATTCTTTAGAGATAATTTATTACCTTTCATTAGCTCTACAATTAAAGGTTCTATCATAAAACCCAAATGCTCATGCTTTTTTATAGAATAAATTAATCTATATTTTGTTGTACTCATTAATATCCTTAGTTAATTCAATTTCAGCAAAAGTATAGTAATTTTATTAAAAACAGACAATCAATTTATTTATTAATGACAAAAAGTTTGAGAAAAGCAAAAAATAATAATAAGTTTAAAAAGCGCTTATCCCAATAAATTAAGAACTTCTATCACTTATTAATTGCACAAGTTTTTCAATCTCATTATTATTATTAAAAGAATGAATAATAATTCTTAAACATTCATTTCCTATTTTAACTGTTGGAGATTTTATGCCTTTTACAAGAAATCCATTGTCAATTATTTTCTTTTGTAAAGAATCTGTGTTAATATTTGAATTTGTATGGACTGTTTTTATGGGACTACGTCCTTCTGTTTTTGATATATTATTTTGTAGTGCCAGCTTATTAAAAAACTTAATATTATTATGCAAATTATTAATAGTTTCTTCTGATCTTTCTAATAAATTATATGCAGACATTATCGCAATATAATTAAACAAAGGCATAGCAGTTGTATAAATAAAACTATAGCTGAAATTAATTAAATACTCTTTAACCAATAAATCTGACAAAACGATAGCCCCTGATACGCCCATAGCTTTACCAAAAGTATGTAAACGTATAAAAACATCTTTTTCTAAACCTAAATCAGCAACAAGTCCAATGCCTTTATGCCCAAATATGCCCGTTGAATGTGCCTCGTCAACAATCAAGTAAGCATTATATTTTTTGCATAATTTAACGATTTCTTTTAATGGAGAAATATCGCCCGAAATAGAATAAATTGATTCAATGGCGACTATTTTATCACCTAAAGTTGTTTTATTTAGTTGCTTTTCTAAATCTATTAAATCATTGTGTTTAAACATCTTTTTATCTGCAAAAGAAAGTCTTATTCCTAACTTTACGGAAGCATGAATTTCTTCGTCATAAATAACAACATCTCCTTTCTGAGGAATGGATGAAAAAATACCAATATTAGCATCAAGACCTGAATTATATATTAAACCTGTTTTTGCATTATGATAATTGGAAACAAATTGTTCTGCATCTTCCATAATAATATTATTCCCAGAAATTAATCGAGAACCTGTAGACCCAAACTGAGTTAGTTGATATTTATCTTTTAGTTTTTCGATACCAAGTATTATCTCTTGATTTCTTGCAAATCCTAAATAATCATTAGAAAAATAATCAATACCAGATTGATTATTCAACAAGTGTCTATAAATCCCTATTTTATGTCTATCAAACAACTTTTCTTGTAAGTCCATATTTTTATTATGTGTTACTAAATAAAAAAATTATCAAATGTAAACAAAATTACTTCCTATTAATTGTACTTTATTTTTAATGAAAAAAAATTATCTTTGTACTTTAATTTTTTTTTACAAAAATACAATTTAATAATTATTTGATGTTTTGGAATAAAAAAAACTCTATTTTAAAGGAAAGAATCAAAGAACTTGAAGAAGAGAATGCAAAATTAAAAAACATTCATTCTATGTCTTCGGATATGGAGGTTGATAAGGAATATAATTTAAAGTTTTTAACCCAAACAGCTAATGATTTAATTAATTCCCCTTTTGATGATTCGATATATAATTATATAGCAGAAATAATAAGAAAAATTCTTCCAAAATCGGTTGTCGCAATTAATCAAATTGATGATAAAAAAAGAACTTCGACTACAAAAGCATTTGTAGGGTTACAAAGTTTTGTTGAAAAAACAATACAAATACTAGGGAAACATCCTAATGATATTGTTTACGAAATGGATAATGATTTTGCTATACAAGAATTAAAAACAGGGAAATTAGTTAAAGTAGATGGAGGATTACATGAATTAACATTTGGTCAAATGCCCAAGCTAATATGTTACGCCATAGAAAAGACATTAGGTATAGGAAATATTTATGCCATAGGATTTGTTTATAGTGGGGTATTATATGGAAATGCAATAATGATTTTGACTGATAATAGTGATGTTAAAGATGTAATACTTTTAGAGTCTTTTATATATCAAGCATCATTAATATTGCAAAAAAAACATGCAGAGGAAAAAGTAAGAGAAAGCGAAAGAAAGTATAGATTACTCATTGATAATATTAACGATGTTGTTTTTACTATTGATACAAAAGGTAATCTTACTTCATTAAATAAGTCTTTTGAAACTATTACTGGGTTAAAGACCTCCGATTGGATATCCCGTCATTTTATAGAGATAATACATCCAGAGGAAAAAGAAAAAGCATTAGAAGAACTTCATTTGTTAATAACTAATAAACCTCTTGCACGATCAGAACATAAAATATTAAATTTTGAAGGGAAATATATAGATGCTGAATTTTCAATTACTCCAATTTTTAAGGATAATAAAATTGTAGAATTACTTGGTTCAGGAAGAGATGTTTCAGAAAGAAAAAAGACAGAAAAATTTCTAACAGATTCATTAAAAGAAAAGACTATATTATTGCAAGAAATACATCATAGAGTAAAAAATAATCTTCAAATCATATCATCTCTGCTTAATCTGCAATCAAATTACTATGTTGATAAGCCTGAAACGAAAAATCTTTTTATAGAAATACAAAATAGGATTAGCTCAATGAGTATTGTTCACGAACAATTATATCAAACGGAAAAACTTAATATTATTTCTATAGAAAAATATATAAAAAGACTTGTTAGCAGTATTTCTAATTCTTATATATTTCTTAATAAAAAAATTGATTTTGTTTATGATATAAGTGTTGAAACAATAGGTATAGATACAATAATTCCTTTTGGATTAATATTAAATGAATTGTATACTAATAGTATGAAATATGCGTTTAAAGATAAGCAAGAATATTGTGTTATAACTATTAAATTGTATAAAGATGATCAAGGTTATTTAACTTTAAATTATCATGATAATGGTGTAGGGTTACCTGAAAATGTTGATATGAATAATCCTAAATCATTAGGATTAAGACTTATTAATGTTTTCACTATGCAACTTGAAGGGAGTGTGTCATATAGAAATGATAATGGAGCTAGTTTTTTATTAAAATTCAAATAAAAAATGGAAAAAACAAAAAAAATATTAATTGTTGAAGATGAATGTGTTGTAGCAATGGATTTAGCCGAAAACTTAAAATCAATAGGCTATAATATTGCGAAAACTGTTATTAGTGGAGAAGATGCTATTGCGGAAGCTCGAAATTCTCGTCCAGATTTAATTCTTATGGATATAATGTTGAAAGGCAAACTAAATGGAATTGAAGCTGCTCAACAAATAAAACAAGAATTAGATATTCCTGTTATATTTCTTACTGCTTATAGTAATGACGAGTTAATCACGAAAGCAAAGGCTGCAGAACCAGTAGGATATATTATTAAACCGTTTAATTGGATTGAATTAAAAACAAATATTGAAATAGCTTTATTAAAAGATGAAAACAGGAGACAATTAAAAGCTAGCGAAGAAAAGTATAAGGATTTGTATATGCAGTTGGAAGAAGAAATGCATGAAAGACAAAAGACCGAAGCAGAAAATGAAAAATTACTAAAAAATACATTATCTCTTAACGAAGAATTAAAATCTGCTGAAGAAGAACTTATTCAGCAAATAGAAATGTTGTCGGAAAGTCAAAAGGCTGTAACAGAAAGTGAACTTAAATTTAAAAACTTGATTTATAATTCGTCATCTGGGATATTTTTTATTAATACTTTTGGGAAAGTTATTGAAGTGAATAAAAGATTAATAGAGATATTTGAAGTTACATCTATAGAAAAAATAAAAAAGATAAATATATTAGATTTTAAACCTATAGAAGAAGCTGGGGTTAAAGAGCAAATAATAAGATGCATTAATGAAAATTGTCATATTGCAGATGAGAGTGCTTTTGTTAAAAAGAGTGGGAAGTTGACATATTTGAATTATCATCTAACTCCTATAAAAAATATAAATAATAAAATCATTGGAGTGTTAGGAGAAATATGGGATGTCAGCCATAGAAAGGAATCAGAAATGCAAATTAATTATTTAAAAGAGCTGTTATTTAATTTTATTAACTCATCCAAAGATTTCATCTTTATTAAAGATGAAAATTTGCAGTTTATTATGGCAAATGAAGCGTTTTTAGAATTTGCAGGGAAGAGAGAGCTTGATGATATTATGGGATTAACTGATTATGATATTTTAAATGTAGAGCTTGCTGATGTATGCAAGAAAAGTGATAATAAAACTATAGAATCAAAACAGCAAACGTTAGTTATTGAAAAACAAAATGGTCATATATTTGAAACAAAAAAGTTTCCTATAAATTTGCCAAATAATAAAACTGGTGTTGGAGCTTATATTAGAGATGTTACAGAAATATTTAATGCTCAAGAATTAAAAAAGGAAAAAGAAATTGCTTTGGAAACTGCTAAAATAAAGCAAAACTTTCTTGCTAATATGAGTCATGAGATGCGCACTCCAATGACAGGAATTATCGGGATGATTGATTTTCTTTTACAAACGCCTATTAATGCTCAACAGTTAGAATATGTTAACATTATTAAAAACTCAGCAGAAAGCCTTCTTACGATAATAAATGATGTGTTAATTATTTCAAAAATAGAAGCAGGAAAAATAACATTAAGTCCAATTACATTTGACATCAGGAATACAATACATGATATAACCTGTTTATTTAGAGCATCTATAAAACAGAAAAATTTAAATTTAGAATTTATAGTGCAAGATGATGTTCCTCAATTTATTTATACTGATGAAAATAAATTAAAGCAAATAATTAATAATCTTCTATCCAATGCTATAAAGTTTACAGATAGTGGAAGTGTTAAATTAAAAATAAGTGTTGTAGAAAAAATAAGTTTTAAAATAAAGCTTAAATTTGAAGTTGAAGATACAGGAATAGGAATAAAAGAGGAAGATCAAAAAAAGCTTTTTAATTCGTTTACTCAAATAGATTCGTCAAATACAAGAAACTACGACGGAACAGGATTAGGTCTTACGATATCTAAAAAATTTGTAGAACTTATGAATGGAGAAATAGGTATTATTAGTCATGAAAATGAAGGTAGTACCTTCTGGTTTACAATTAATGCTAGTTTATCAGAAAAGGTTTTTAGTGAAAGCGATAATGAAGAAGAATTTATTAATCATTGTAATTTAAATGGGAAAAGGGTTTTGCTTGTTGAAGACAAGTATGTTAATTCTCAAATAATTTCAATGATGATTGAAAAAATGGGAGGAGTTTTTGATGTAGCAAAAAATGGTGTTGAAGCGATAAATAAGTATAGAGAAAATCAGAACTATGATATTATATTAATGGACATTCAAATGCCAGAAATGGATGGTATTACTGCGACTATTAAACTTAAAGAAGAGTTTGACGATATGCCTCCAATTATTGCGCTAACGGCTTATGCTTTTGATAGTGACGTTGAACATTTTCTTGCAGTAGGAATGGATGATTTTATATCTAAACCAATAAAAATAAAACAACTTTGTAATAAATTTCAAAAATGGATAAAAAACTAGAACACCAATGCAGAAAGTCATAATAGAAGAAGAAAAGCAAATATTTGATAATTTTTTTAAAGTATATAAGGCTAGGCTTCAGTTTGAAAAATTTGATGGGACAATTAGTCCGTCTGTAGAGAGATTAAACTTTAGACGCTCAGATGCAGTTGCTGCATTAATATATAATGAAGATACGAATAAAATAATATTAATAAATCAATTTAGATATCCGACGTTAGAGAAGGATACAGGATGGATTACAGAAATTGTAGCGGGAATGATTGATGAAGGAGAAACGCCTCAAGAAGCAATAGAAAGAGAAGTGTTAGAAGAAGCGGGATATAAATCTATTGGTTCCAGACTAATATGTTCGTTTTACTCGACTCCTGGTGGTAGTTCGGAAAGAATTAATCTATTTTTTATTAATGTAAACAATAATTCTAGGATTAATAATGGAGGAGGTTTACAAAATGAAGGGGAGGATATTAAAATAATGGAATTTTCGTTAGAAGAGGTGAAAGAGCTGATTGATAATGGCAAAATATTTGATGCGAAAACGATTATTGCTTTACAGTGGTTTATGTTAAACAAAAACTAAAAATATTTACAATGAAAAAGTTCTTTTTAATTAACAGTTTAATTTTTTTTATTATGATTTCAAATGATTTGAATGCACAGAAAAGTGACGATTATGTAGTAACAATATCAACAAAGTTAGGAGATATTTCTCTTGTACTTTTTGATGAAACACCCAAACATAAAGAGAATTTTCTTAAATTAGCTAAGGATAAATTCTACGATGGAACAACTTTCCATAGAGTTATAAAAAACTTTATGATACAAGGAGGAGATCCAAATTCAAAAGAAGGTGGTAAAACAAATGAAATTGGCATGGGTGGACCAAGTTATCTTATAGATGCAGAAATTAATCCTAAATTCACGCATGTAAAAGGAGCTGTTGCTGCAGCGAGAACGGGAGGTCCAGGTAATCCACAAAAGAAATCTTCAGGTTCTCAGTTTTATATTGTTCAAAATGCGACGGGGACTCCGCACTTAAACAAAGAATATAGTATTTTTGGTCAAGTTATTGAAGGCTTGGATATTTTAGATAAGATTGCTGATGTTCAAAAAGGAGCAATGGATAGACCCGTTGAAGATATTAGAATGACAGTTAAAGTTGAAAAAATGTCAAAAGTTGATATTGCAAAGAAGTATAATGTTGATTGGGAAAATATTCAGAAAAAATAATAATGCGATTAAATTTAATCATTATAGTTTTGTTTTCTATCATAATGCAGTCGTGCAATAAAGACCGCATTATGATGGAATATAAAATATCTAGTTTAGAGAAATCGGTTTTACGAGACAAGAATAATAAAGTACAAATAGAAGAGTTAGCGAAGCTTTATGAGGCATATTTGAAAGAATATCCCAAAAGTACAGTTGCATTTGATTATCTGTTTAATCTAGGAAAGATAAGGCTTATGTCAGATAAAACAAATCAAGAAGTGATGGAAGATAATAATGTAGATATTAAAGAATCCTCCGAACAAGAAGAAAGGGTTGCAGTTGAAGAAGAGGCTGATAATGCAGAAGGGAGTGTAGAAACTGTAGAAAATAATGCTAATTTGGGAAGTATAGAAGAACAAATTAGTTCGTCATATACAAAGATAAGTAATAATGCTTGTTTCAGAATACAACTGGCAATGTTTTATAAGCCAGAACAAGAACAATTAGATTATATTAAAGATTTAAGTAACAAACTACCTGATTTAAAGATTGAATACTCGGAAGTGAGTAAGAATAAATATAAATTCTTCACGGGAGAGTTTAATGATTCTGCTTCAGCAAATAGTTTGATAAAGAAGATTACAAAAGCAGGATTTCAATGCTTTTTAGTAAAAATTTAAAGGGGTTTAAATTGAATGGACATACTGTTACAACTAAATAGTTACTGTTCGAAAATCAATACAAAAGAAATTGCTTATTTTGCAATAGAAAAACCTGAAAAGATAGATTACCTAATAGAGCTTACTTTAAGTGATAAATACCCGACAAATGCAAGGGCGGCTTGGGTTTTAACAACAATAATGGAAATACGGAAACATGTTTGCGAGCCATACGTTGATGTGTTGTGTAATAATCTTAAAAAGATTGAAAATATCTCTGTAGCTCGTAACTATCTTAAAATTATTTCCAATTACCGCATTAAGGAAGAGTTTCATGCGTATATTGTTGAATACTGTTTTCGTGTTATTAATGACAGTGGCATCCCTGTTGCAAATAAGATATATTCAATTGATATTATACAAAATCTTTGTAAAATATATCCAGAATTAGCTCAAGAACTTCACGTTTCGCTTCAAGAAAATATTAATAAAAGTACGGTGGGGTTTAAGTCTAAAGCGAAAAAGATACTTAAAAAAGATAATGGATAATTGATAATGGATAATTGAATAAATGGGTGAAGGAAAATGAATATTACATGGAGGAAATTGAATATTGGGTGAAGGAAAATGAATATTAAGTGAAGGAAATTGAATATTAAGTGAAGGAAATTGAATATTGGGTGAGGGAAATTGA
>MEOD01000087.1:0-147 GCA_001768555.1 Bacteroidetes bacterium GWF2_29_10 | reverse complement strand
ATAATTGGGTGAGGGAAATTGATAATTGGGTGAGGGAAATTGATAATTGATAATTGATAATTGATAATTGTGTTTATGCCTGATTTTGTATGACCGTTTTTTGCCTCAAATGTAAAAAAGCAATTGCCAGAATACATTTTGAACCAG
>MEOD01000086.1 GCA_001768555.1 Bacteroidetes bacterium GWF2_29_10 | reverse complement strand
CCGAACGGCACGTACGGTGGTGTGAGAGGTCGGGGAGGGAATTAATCCCTCGCCTCCTACTCGATTATAGTGTCAGTCCTTCGGACTTAAGAAGGAAATTGATAATGCTGTTTTGAATTTTTAATTATCCCATCGGGATAAAAGGTGTGTAGAACAAAACGATTATATTGCTCTAATCTTCGACCCCATCAGGGGTCGCACATGAATATATATTAATCTTTTCTACAAACGTTTGATACCTTCGGCATCATTAATGTCATTACATTATTATTATTATTATTCAGATGTTGCCCCTTCGTGGCTTGGTGGATGGGGTGTGATTGTGCCACCCGCTTCGCAGGTGGTTCTACAGTAATGTCATCCCTCCAGGATTTGAAATGTGAGAGAGTGTTATTATCAAAAAAAGTTCTAATGACTAATTTGGGGTTTAATTAACTGGTGTTTATAAAAAAACATTTAGAGGATAATGTATATTTAATGTATATTTGTATCTAAATAGAAGTTTAAAATAATTACACAATATTGTGACTATACCAAAGTATATAAATGTTGAAGGTAAGATATCAGATATCATTCAACAAAATCCATATTTATTATTAATGTTTGAACACTTTGGCATTTTTATGCCTTTTCTGGAAAAGAACTTAAAAGATGTGTGTGAGGAGGAAGGATTAAATAAAGATTTGCTAATTTTGTTTATTAATCTTTTTAATGATGAAAATTTTAAATATAATATTCAGCTAACGTCATTAGATGCAAACACAATAATAAGTTATCTGAAGAATAGTCATGCGTATTACATAAAGGAGAAGTATCCGAAAATACAATTGGCTATAAAGAAGATGTATAAAACAAATAATAATCAAGAAATAAAGTTGGTGGAGAAGTTTTTTAATGATTATTTTGATGAGGTGAAAGAACATTTTGTATATGAAAACAAGGTTGTTTTCCCGTATATAAATCAATTGTTGAAAAATGAAGGTAAAGAAATAATTACACAACATAAATATTCTGTTGCTCAATATAAGGAACATCATGATGATATAGAAGAGAAGCTTTTAGACCTCAAGAAATTGCTTATAAAATATTTGCCGAATCAAATCTCGCAACAATTACGACGTGAATTGATACTAACGTTATTCGATTTGGAATATGACTTGCATATTCATTCCAAAATAGAAAATATGATATTAATTCCATTGGTTGAAAATATGGAACAAAACATCTCCCAATGAACAAGAATATAATTATTGCAGACTCATCGTATATCATCTATGAAGGATTGAAAAATATTATATCTAATGGAGGTATCAGGTGTAATATTAAGAAAGTTGAAACAATAGAGGAAATGTATAACAATGGTGTGTTGCTAAATGTAGATGTTGTGTTTATAAATCCTATTTTGGTTATGAATAATACGAAAGTTTTTTTCAAATTAAAAACACAGTATGAAAACATAAATTGGATAGCCATTGTATATGCTTATCATGAACCCAAAATTTTATCGCTGTTTAATGAAGTTGTCACAATTAATTCTGTAGCAACAGAAATACTTAATATTATTACAAAATCAGGAAACAAGGAAGAATTGATTAATAATAAAAAGGCAGAAATATTAAGCGATAGAGAAACTGATGTTCTTAAACTATTAGCAATGGGAATGGCAAATAAGGAGATTGCAGATAAATTAAGTATTAGTATAAACACAGTAATAACTCATCGGAAAAATATATCTCAAAAAACAGGCATAAAATCATTGTCTGGATTAACAATATATGCTGTTATTCAAAAAATTATTTCTCTGTAGTAATATGAAATGCGAGAAAAAGGTAATGTTTGTTTAATGGGGTTTTTAGAATTTATTTAGGTCGTTGTAATATTGGGATTTTTCAATTACTTTTGCTAAAATAAAATACTTTTCTATGAATAAATTAAATAAAATGCGATTGTTAATGATGATGTTAATGATGGCAAGCTATGTTGTGTATGGGCAGTGTGATTTTAAAACTATTGGTCACAGGGGAGGAGCTTCGTATAACTATCCAGAAAATACATTATTGTCTTTAAAACATGGATTTTCAGTTGAAGGTTTATATGCCGCTGAAATAGATGTTAGAAAGACAAAGGACTCCGTTCTGATGTTGATGCATGATTATTATATTGACAGAACAACAAATGGTCATGGAGAAGTAAAATACTTAAACTCGGATTATCTTAAGTCGTTGGATGCAGGTGTATGGAAAGGAGATAAATTTGCAGGGAATGGAGTTCCAACATTGAAAGAAGCCATACAACTTGCTATGCAGTATGGCAAAAAATTATATTTGAACATGAAGGTGTTTGAGCCACAACTAGTGGCATCTACATTAAAGCAAATCAATGCTCCTTCAGATGTTATACTACTGGACCCTGACGATACAACAAAAGTGAGAATATACCACCAATTAATGCCTGATGTGCCTCTTGTTTATTTTGGGGCCCCTCCAGATTCAATAAATGATACAACTTATTACCATTTTTTAAAAACGAATGGAGTTATAGCGGTTGAATTATATGCAGGAGATATTCTTGACACAGCGAATAAGTGGCCTGTACAATATAAACAACAACTTGAGAAATGGGGGATAGATGTTTGGGCGTATACAATAAATAATACTGGTTACATGCAGAAATTGAAAGATTTCGGAATAAAAGGATTAGAAACAGACAGACCTGAAATTGCCCACAGTATTTATTGTGACAATAAGGAAATAGGGTTCTTTCCTGAGAAAAGAATAACTGGACAATGGGACTTTAAGAATAAAAATTTAAATGCCACAATAGGTTCTCAATTAGTAGAAAAGGGAGATTCTACAGCAATAGGACAAAAATCAACGTTTGGGAAAATATCTGATTTCAATATTCCACTGATAGAAAATACGGATGTAAACATTATGCAGGTTGCGGCTTATGATTCTGCTCATTATCTTACATTTTATTCAAATATATCTCCTCAAGGTAATCCTGGTGGATTATTTTGTGATAATGACTACACATTAATAATGGATATTCTCAAGCCCGCTTCAATCAAGGATTATATCTCATTATACCAAACAAGCAATAATAACAGCGATGATGGAGATATTTTTATAAATACAGCTTCTGATGGAGTGGGTATTTTAGGTAATTATAATGGATTAATAAATGATAGTACTTGGTATAGGCTTGCATTTGTTTTTGATTTGCCAAATGAGCAAATTATTGAATACATTAACGGAATAGAAGTTGGGAATATATACATTCCTGGTGGTCTTGATGGTAGATTTTGCATTAATAACAACTGGGGAGTGCAACCTTCAAACCTTTTTTCTGACGATGATAACGAAACTAGCATATTATATGTTAGCAGTATCCAAATAAGGGATTATGCAATGACAGCGGATGAAGTTTCTTTTCTAGGAGGAGTTTCTACTAATAAGATTTCGGATTCAATAATTATAAATCCTCAGGAATGTCCAACATATAACCTAACGGATACACATAAAGAAATATGTGAAAATATAGAAGGTTCAATTAGTGTAAATGCTGCAGATACTTTCAATTTTAAATGGCAAATTAATATGGGGAGTATATGGGAAGATGTAACAGACACTGCATTCAAAAACAGTTCATTTAAGGAGCTTGTTATCCCAAAAACATTAGCAAGCATGAACAATTATAGATTTCGTTGTCAAATAAGCAACAACTGCCAGATAGTTACAGATTCTATAATCCTAAAGATAAATAATGCACCACAAATAATTACACAACCTCTATCAATAACAGTAAAAGCAGAAGAAGACACTACTTTCAAGATTTATGCTATAGGTACAAATATTGCATATCAATGGCAAATCAAAAATGATCAGTCATGGCTAGATTTGGCTAATAACTCAACATATTCAGGAGTTAATACAGCAGCTATGGAAATATCAGATATTACAAAAACAATGAATGGGATGCAGTATAGGTGTAAAATAACAGGTACATGCCAGCCTGATGATTATTCGGAAATAGTAACCCTCTCTATCGACAATACATTAATAGCTGAAATAGGGTCATCACTAAACAATATTAAAATAATAAATAACGAAGAAATGACAAGCCTAATAATGCCTGATAATAATCAATACACTATAAAGTTGCTTAACAGTATAGGGCAATGTGTTAGTGTAAGTACAATATCAGGAGGCATCTATAATGTAAATCTAAAGAATGGGCTTTATTTGCTCCATATAACTGATGGGAAGCAGGAAAGAGTTATAAAAATAGTGAATTTATAAAAAACAAAAGGAGATTAGCTTGATTGCTAATCCCCTTTTTGAATCTTTGTCTCCCTGTCAGGATTCGAACCTGAGACCCATTGATTAAGAGTCAATTGCTCTACCAACTGAGCTACAGAGAGAATAAATTTTCTGCAAATATACAGAAAATTTATTATTTAAGATTATTTTAATAAAAATGTTGTTTGTCCTAGCTTAGAATTGTCAGTATATATCTCCACCGTATATGTTCCAGATATTAATTTTTTTGTATTTTTCCAGACACTGCAAACATTAGTATTTATATTGTTATAATAAACTTCATTCTTTTGAGAGTAATACATTCTTTTTCCATCAATTGTTATAGAATGAGAAGGTTCAACGTTATCAATCATAACAACACCATTAGGGTCACTTATTCTGAAATATACATTTATAGTTCCTTTTTCTGTAAGTTTATTTTCAGCAATAACCAGACATGTTCTAATTTTACCAACACGTTTTGCTTTGTTAGTAACTTCCATTTCATTGTCATTTTTTGATTCTTTAATAGCTTCTGCAACTATTTCATAAGCTTTTAATGAAGAACTATTTTCTATCTTTGAAGAAAGCTCCTGAGTTTGATTAATAAGATTTTCATTTGCTTTAAGAGCAGAGTCTAAGTCGGTTTTTATTATAATATTTTCGGATGTAAGTTGTTCGTTTTTAGCCATTAACTCTTCTATTTTTTTGATATACTCATTTTGTCTTTCTTGGAGTAATTCAATTTGTTTTTTGTATTTTGCTGTATTTCCTTTAGATTTTTTTAGCTCTTTAGTAATTTTTGCAATTCTTTCTTTTTCAACATTAAAAAGACTGTCCAGACCATTGTATTGTTGTCCAAGACTATCATATTGTGTTTGTAAACTAGAAAGTTGTTCTAAAAGATCATTCTTTTCAGATACAACAACTTCTCTGACAATAATTTCTTTTTTCACCGTTTCTTTAGCATCACTAAGCTTAGCGTATAAGTAAATACATGCAATAGCAAGCCCTATGGACATTATAATGAATAATGTTAGTAGATTTTTAAGATTGCTAACTTTTTTTTCTAAATTGTCGTTCATGTTTTTTTTTATTTAAAATGTTTTTTTTTATTTAAGTATAATTTGCGCCGAGCCAATTTCATTAGCATCTGCAAATATTGTTACATTATATTTACCAGGATTGTAATCCATTTGTTTATCCCAGTAAGCACAGATATCCATTTCTTTATTTTGGTAATTTATATCTTTTTTAATACTATATTGCAGAGTAGCCCCTTGGTTAATAAATGAGTGGGTATCGTCATTAGATTCCGCAAATACTAAGTTATCAGGCCCAGCTACTCGTATATATATAGTTTTTGCTCCTGCAGGAATTATGTTGTTTTCACTGAGAGTAAAACAAACTTTTAACTTGTCAGCTCTTTTAGCTTTTTCAGTTGCTTCTTCTTTTTTTCCTCCATATCTAAGACGAACTGCCGAGAGGGTTATTTTATATGCTTTAAGAACCGAAGCTATATTTACTTTCCCTGCAAGTACGTCCTTGTCTTTTGATAATTCTTGAGTTTTTATTTTTTCTTTAGAATATTCTGACGATATTTTTTTATTTTCATGAACTAATTCTTTATTCACTGTTTGCAAAGAATCAATTTGAGTTAAATATCCTTGGACAATACTTCTAAGATATTCAAGTTTTCGTTTAACTCTTCTAAGGTCGTGGTTTTCGTTTAATAATTTTTCTATTTCTTTAGCTTTATTTTGTATTATACTGTCTTTCATTTTAAGATCTTCGTTTATAATACCATAATCTTCATTTAGCTTTTTATGTTCTATCATAAGAACATCTAATTCCGATTTAATAGAAAATTTTTCATTATCTACTTTTGTTTTTTCTATAATTATAGTTTTAACTTCTTGCTTAGAAAGATAAAGGTTTATAGATAAAAAGATTATTATTCCAATTAAAATTAGTATAATTATAATATACTTTCTGTCATTAGATTTTTGAACGTTTTCTTCCATATTTTTTTTAATAAAATTAAAGTACAAACCTACATATTTTTTTTCGATTGTAAATAAAATACGTTATAATAAGAAAAAAATTGTAAAAAAAACGTAATACATTATCATAAACTTTGCTTTATTTGGAATAATTTCTATATTGTATCTTTTTTAATGCCAAAATGTTTTGTTTGTGTTCGCAACATTGAGAGTCGTAAGGTATGCTAATTGAGTTATTTTTCTGTGCAATTGTTTATTTATTGTTTCAGGAGTATCTGTTTGTAGGTGTAAATGAGTGTATGTGTTTGTTGTAACAAAATATAATGTAGGAATTCCTTCTTTAAAAAAAGCTTCGGCATCAGCAACACTTGAATTAGTTGTTTTATCAACCATCATGTTTATGTATTTATTATTTTCTTTTGCTATGTTCCAGAGTTCTGGAAATAATTCTCCACATCTTACGAGTATACTGTCACCATGAGCAATACAGTCAAAATTAAACATACTAACAACGTTTTTAACTGGAACTGGACAGTTTTCAGCAAAATATTTTGAGCCAAGCATCCCATTTTCTTCTGCGGCAAATAGGACGAAAATAATAGAACGTTTAGGTTTTATTTTATGTAAAGAAAAAACTCTTGCTAATTCTAAAATAGTTGCAGAACCAGATGCATTATCATTAGCACCAGGGAAATATACATCTTCTGCTTGAACGCCAACATGATCAAGATGTGCACCAAGTATTAGATATTCATTTTTTAGTAATGAGTCCGAACCTTCAATAATAGCATATAAATTAGAAGTTGGTTGCTGTTTAACATAATTTGTATTAATATTTATTTTTACTTTTCCTTTTAAAGCAAATGATTTTGGGGTTTTATTTTTATCAATATCTGATTGTAATGCTTTAATGTCAAAATTATTTGATTCAAATATTTTATTTATTGTTTCTATTGTTGCATGAATTTGAGGGATATTTACTTGGTCTATTGAATGATTTTCCATGCTACTTCCTATTATACTTTGAGGATTTGCATCGTTTGGTTTTGAAACAAATATAATTCCTATTGCTCCATGACTGAAAGCAATTAATGCTTTATCCCTAGGATAAATGGCAGTCCATTTAGTAGTATCATTTATTTCCCATTCAGGATTTTGTTTGAAAACAATTACAACTTTGCCTTTTACATCAATTCCAAAATAATCATCATAACCAAGTTCATGATTGCTTATTCCATAACCACAAAAAACTATGTCTGTATTTAAATTACCTGAGCCAGAGAAACATCTAAGAATATAATCTTTTCCTATCTTAAAATCCATTTTCTCTTGTTCATTTTCATATTGGAAAACAGCAGGTTTTAAGATGTCATTAAATTCCAATAAAAAATTCTGCCTTTCACTTTTTAATCCATAACTTTTAAATTGTTTTTCTGCAAATTGCAACGCTTTTTCATAACCAATGCTTCCTGATAATCTTCCACCTAATTCTTTTTTAGAAAGATACTTTATGTTTTCAAAGAGTTTTTTTTCGGATACTTCTTTATATAAATCCTGAGAAAAACAACTATACTGAAATATTATGAATAGGATTATTAAATGTGTTACTTTCATTGTGTGTTTTTATGTTTATAATTTAATGTTTTTTGTTTTAAATATGACCATGAATAATTTAACTTATATTATAGTTTCAATTTTAATTAATAATATTCCATTGCTAAGATTATAAAACTTAATTCTATTTTTTGAATAATTTAGAGTTAAAGATTATCAATTTTTATTTGTTTTACCTTTACGTCTTTATTTTTGGAAAATCCTAGAAAATATGTTGAGTCTTTATTAAAATAGAGATAGCAAGAAGAAGAAGGAGGAACTGGAAAGTTAGAAACGCCTTTCCCCGATTTATATATATTAAGTATATTATCATTATAATCAGTGCAATAAACAAAAAATTTGTCATCTAGCTGTTTTATTATTCTATTATCAGAACAAGTTATATTTAGTGGTTCGCTAAATATTTTTTCCTTATTTAAATTATACACAAACACATTTTGTTTATCAAACACACACACATCATCTTTGCCATCCTTATCAAAATCCAAAATTAACAATTGAGTAATAGAATTAGCAGAATGCTCTATATCAAAGTATTTTATTTGGTTATTATTTGATATTGAAACAATTCTATTGTCATTTGTTACACAAAATAGGCTTTTAGTAGAATTCATATAGTAAGCATCAATCATTATATTTAGGTCTAATTTTTTTGTAGGAGATATAACTTTGTTAAAATTATCGTCAAATACAATCATATTTCCTTTATCAGATATTTTAATATATAAATTTTTGTCAGATCCTTTTAGTTTGCTAATATGATTTGTTTTATCTTTTAATTTGACAGTTTTTATCCTTTTTGCTTTTTTGTCAAACATCATAAGATTTTCATCATTTGTCAGTAATATTATTTGGCCTTTTTTTATAAAATCCATAAATACAAATTCTTGTTTATTTTGCGCTATTATAGGGTATTTTTCTACATTTCTACCTTTACGATCTATAATATGAATGGATTTCCCTGTATTAATAAGAAATTGAGTTTTATCATTTTCGTAAAAGTCAATAAACTGAATATCTTTAATAAATGCATCAATTTGTTTTTTCCACACTCTATGTCCTTCGTGATCAAACATATATAGATTATAGTTGATATCTTGTACAAGCATTTCTGTTTCCCCATTTATTAGATTAGTATATAAATATGGTTTAGAGTTAATGGTTGTGTCAAGATTGTTTTCCCATATAATATCAGTTTCTTTTATCAATTCTTTAGTTACCGTTTCATTTTTATTGAAATCAATAATAAAAGATGTGTAAAATTTATCCTTATTATATTGATATTGAGCTCCTGTATAATTAGAAGAATTTTTTAGAAAAATATTGAAGAATTTAGTGATGTAAGAATTTGGGAGCTTCTCATTTAAAATATTTAACACGCTGTTGTTTTTGACAAAGTAAAATATATTTGAGTTGGCATTAAATTTCTCATAGAAGTTATAAAAATCTTTGTGTTTGGACAATACATAATCATTATCAAAGTCATTAAAAAGCATTTTTATTCCTTTTTCTTTATTGCAAAAAACAACATAATTATCAATTAACGAACAATAAAGTGAATCTTCATCGGAGTTGTTTAATATTGCAAAATTAGAATGTAATGTTTGTGCATTTACATTTGTTTTATATACAATATTTTTATTTGCAGACTCTTCATTTTTATTTTTTGTATATTTTTTTAATATTTCATTTATTTGTTCAGTGTTTTGAACTTTTACTAATGTAAAATCAAATAAATTCTGTTCGTATTCTGCAATAAAGTTAATAATTTCATTATCCATATATTGTTTTAGAGAATCAATAATTTCATCACTACTTGTATTACTAATTTTATTAAAAAATGAAGTATGGTCAGATATGCCAAAGAAAGAGAGATAAACTGTATTTTGAGAAATAACATCAAATGCTTTACAAGGTTGTGCTGTTTGATTTGCAAATAGATTCAAGAAAGATTTTTCATTATAAGCAGAAAATCCAGTAAGATTATAATCTAATTTATTCTTATTGATGTCAAAAGCAGACCAATCAGAAAAATTTAAGAGTCTTTTATCAATGCTTTCATTTTTCTGTTCATTGTTAAATAATATTTTATAGATGTTGTTGTTAAAATAGATATTAGCATCAACATTAGCTCCAGAAGTTTTGATTAATTTTTTTAAATGTGTATTTTCGTTTATAGAATTACCAGAGGTATTAATTGTGTTGATTACATCATTTATAATATTTATTTTTTCTGAGAAAAATATTAGATTATACTTAAATAACACATAGATGTAATTGTTATCACTTATAGTAACTTTGTAGATTGTTTCTTTATTATTATATTCTTTCTGAGTATTTTGTATTTCTGGAATAAATTTAAAAATACTTCGAGCCTCATTTTCAATATAATTTGTAGAAGAAATAATAAATAAAGGATTTATTTCTTTTCCTTTTTCATGAAATGATATGAATAATTTAGATTTTTCAAATAATTCTGCGGTATTTTCATCTTTATTTAAATTCTTTTTTATTTTTTCTAAATACTTATCAAAAATATTTACACATAAAATGCTATCTTTTAGCATAGAATAGATACTATTTTTATCTATAATTTCATTTTTATTACTGTGAGGTTTGTTTAATTCTACAATTAAAAATGAATTATTAGGAATACATCTAAAGGCATTAAGGCGAATATTTTCATTACCATTAAAATAAGATGATATAAGATAAAAAGCTAAAATAAAGGCAATAACAATTGAGGTAGTAAGGATTATTGCTCTTCTATTAATTATTACATCATCAAATAATCTATTCATATTTAAAAATTTAATTTCAATTGGTTTTCACTTAATTTAAAAGAAAGCCGGTGATGTTTAGTAACTCCAAATATTTGTATTGCCTTTCTGTGTTCTATTGTGGGGTATCCTTTGTTTTTAGCCCAATTGTAATTAGCGTTAGCTTCATGTAATTTTTGCATATAAGCATCTCTACTTGTTTTTGCTAAAATTGATGCAGCTGCTATTGACAAATATTTACTGTCGCCCTTAACAATACATTCATGAGGGATATTTAAATACTGTTTAAATCTATTACCATCAACAATAATAAATGATGGTTTTACGCTTAAATTATCTAAAGCTTTATGCATAGCTAAAATAGAAGCATTTAATATATTTATTTTATCTATTTCTGCAGCAGAAACCTCTGCTATTGCATAATATAATGCATCATTAATTATAATTTCTCTTAGAGATAATCTTTGCAATTCATTTAACTTTTTAGAATCATTAATAAAGTCATTACTATAATTTTCAGGGAAAATAACTGCTGCAGCAAAAACAGGGCCTGCAAGGCAACCTCGTCCAGCTTCGTCACAGCCAGCTTCTAATGATATTTCTTTATAGAATGATTTTAACGTCTGCATTTATGTTAATTTATATCTTTTAATGCTTCATTTATTGTCATAGAGCATAGTTCAGGAAAACTTAGTCCTAATTCTTTTGCTTGTTGCGGAATAATACTTTCCGCAGACATTCCTGGAACGGTGTTTATTTCTAAAAACCATAGTTTTTCATTTTTATCACAAATAAAATCTACACGACAAATTCCTTTACAATTAAGTGCATTATAAATATATGCTGCTGTTGTCTGGCATTTTTCTTTTAATGTGTCGTTAATTTCTGCAGGAGTTACTTCTAAGCTTTTTCCAAAGTATTTTGCTTCATAATCAAAGAACTTGTTTTGACTGATTATTTCTGTAACAGGAAATTTAACAATTTCTCCATTATAGCAAAATATACCACATGTTAGCTCACGTCCTGCTATATATTCTTCTATTATAATTTGGTTATCGCATTGATAGGCTAAATTAATAGCAGCTTTTAGTTCTTCTTTTTTTTCTACTTTTGAAATGCCTACACTTGAGCCTCCTTCGGCAGGTTTTACAAAGCAAGGCAATGAAACTTTTTCAATTATTTTTTCAATATCTATAATTTCATTTTTTTTCAAAGAAATAGACTTTGCTAGATTCACATCAAATGTACTTAAATAGCTTTTGCAAGCGGACTTATTAAATGTAATAGAAGAAGTTAAACAATTGCAATTAGTATAAGGTATTGAAAGCATATCAAAATATCCTTGTAGTTTACCATTTTCACCAGGATTTCCATGAATGATAATATAAGCGCAATCAAAGAATATCTTATTTTTATCTAATGTTAAAGAAAAGTCATTTTTATCTATTTTAAAGTTATTGCCTTTTAAACTCACGATCCAATCATTGCCTCTTATATCAATCAAGTATTTTTCAAATGAATTATTATCAATATTTTCAAAAACCACATTTGCACTTTTTAACGATATTTCATTTTCTGTTGAATTTCCTCCTGTTATAACTGCTATTACTTTTTTTTTCATTGTTTATAGCTTTTTTATTATGCTTAAATTGTTGTAAATAAATCTTTATTTTTACAAATTTACATTTTATTTTTTTTGATTATATCAATGCAGTACTAAATAATTTTTAAGAATAAACAAAAGTGAGACCGTTGCAATAATCTTGATTTAATAATTTCGTTATTAAATCTCAATAATTTTTTAGATTTTGTTAATGATTTGTCAAAATTT
>MEOD01000085.1 GCA_001768555.1 Bacteroidetes bacterium GWF2_29_10 | reverse complement strand
ACGGCACGTACGGTGGTGTGAGAGGTCGGGGAGGGAATTAATCCCTCGCCTCCTACTCGATTATAGTGTCAGTCTTTCGGACTTAAGAAGGGAATTGGAATTGCTATTTTAAATATTTAATTATCCCATCGGGATAAAAGGTTTGTAGGACAAATGATTCCATTGCTCTAATCTTCGACCCCATCGGGGTCGAAGATGAATATATATTAATCTTTTCTACAAACGTTTGATGCCTTCGGCATCAGGAATGTGTTGAGCTAATTGAGGAATGGAGGAATAGAAATAATTGACAATGGATAATATCCGAAAAAAAAATGTTTAATCGTTTTTATTCTTTGAATATCTCTAAAATAAGGTTTTGTATTGATTCAATATGTAATTGTTGAAAATTTAATCTATATAAAATAATGATTTTGAATTTTAGAATATTAAAAATTCTATATTTGCATTTATTTTTTTAATAGAAAAAACTTTTAATTTTATGATAAAGTTCACAAAACAAGATGCTTTAGACTATCATAGCAAATATCCTGCTGGGAAATTAGAAATAAAACCAACCAAACCATACGCAACACAAATGGATTTAACATTGGCATATACGCCTGGTGTTGCAGAGCCTTGTCTTGAAATAAAAAATAATGTTGAAGATGTTTATAAATATACAAGTAAGGGTAATTTAGTTGCTGTAATTACTAATGGTACGGCAGTTCTTGGGCTAGGAAATATTGGACCAGAGGCATCAAAACCTGTAATGGAGGGAAAATCCTTACTTTTTAAGGTGTTTGCAGATATTGATTCTTATGATATAGAGTTAGCAACAGAGGATATTGATAAATTTGTTGAGGCGGTAAAATTGATGGCGCCTACTTTTGGGGGAATAAATTTAGAAGATATAAAAGCACCAGAGTGTTTTGAAATAGAGAGAAGATTAAAAGAAATGCTTAACATTCCTGTTATGCATGATGATCAACATGGCACTGCAATTATTTCGGGAGGAGCATTGTTAAATGCTTTAGAAATTACAGGAAAGAATATAAAAGATATAAAATTAGTTGTTAGTGGTTCTGGTGCAGCAGGAATGTCTTGCACAGATTTTTATGTTAAATTGGGTGTTAGTATAGAAAATATTGTAATGCTTGATATAAATGGAGCTTTAACAAAAGAAAGAACGGATTTAAATAAGTATCAACAAAAATACGCAACAACACGAAATGTTAAAACATTAGCAGAAGCAATGGTTGGGGCTGATGTGTTTTTAGGAGTATCAGCAGCAAATATTGTTACAAAAGAAATGATTAAATCAATGGCTCCTAATCCAATTGTCTTTGCGATGGCAAATCCTAATCCTGAAATATCATATAAAGATGCAGTAGAATCTAGAGATGATATAATTATGGCTACAGGTCGTTCGGATAATCCAAATCAGGTGAATAACGTTTTAGGTTTTCCTTTTATTTTTAGAGGTGCTTTAGATGTTAGGGCTACAACAATAAATGAAGAAATGAAGCTAGCTGCAGCTTATGCATTAGCAGAATTAGCAAAAGAACCAGTTCCTGAGTATGTTTTAGAAGCATATAATATTCACGAGTTAAGTTTTGGGAAAAATTATATAATACCAAAACCAGTAGATAAAAGATTAATATCTTATGTTTCATCGGCTGTGGCTAAAGCTGCGATAGAATCAGGAGTTGCTACTTTGAAAATAGACAATTGGGATGCATATAAAGACAGTTTAAACAAAAGAATAGAAAGAAAATAATAGGGTATGTATTCATTTATTGATGGTAAACTTAGTGAAATAACTCCAGCTTACGTTGTATTGGAATGTAATGGAATTGGATTTCATATAAATATTTCCTTAAACACATATCAGAAAATTAATAATTTACAGACGTGCAAGTTGTTTACGTATCTTTCAATAAAAGAGGATGCTCATACTTTGTTTGGGTTTGCAGAAGTTACAGAAAGAAAATTGTTTTTGAATTTAATTTCAGTTCAAGGAATTGGAACAAATACTGCGAGAATGATGCTTTCGTCAATGAGTATAGATGAAATAGAATATGCAATAATAAACAGCGATGTAAAAGCGTTACAAAATATAAAAGGAATAGGATTAAAAACGGCTCAGCGTGTTATTATTGAATTAAAAGATAAAATAGCTAAAGATTTAACCAATAAGGACTCTATTTTATTTAATGATGATAATAATAATATAAAAGAAATGGCGTTATCAGCACTGGTTACTTTGGGTTTTTCTAAAAATATTGCAGAAAAAGCAATAAATAATGTATTGAAAACAAATAAGGAAATCACAACTGTTGAAGATTTGATTAAAATAGTATTAAAAACACAAATTTAAAAAATAGATTGAAAAGAATTTTCAAATATCTTGGGTATTTATATATAGCATTAGTATTTATTACATTGTTTTTTTCTAAAATAAGCGAGTCTTATAGTTTAAACAATATTATAGACATAAATAATTTGCACAATTATTTTGCCCCTCCAGATACAGGCTTAAATGATAGCTTAAAAAATAAAGAGTTACCTTATCCTATAAAAGATGATAAAAAATATGATGGAGGTGTATATTTAAATTCTCCTTCAAATGTTAAAGAGGATGTGGTTTATGATCCAGAATCAAAACAATATATTATTAAAGATAAAGTTGGGGAAAATGAAGTAGGGCAGCCTAAATTTATGAATATGGATGAATATAAAAAATATTCAATGGATGAGGCTATGAAGAAATATTGGAGAGAAAAAACTGCAACAAGTGATATTGATAAGAAGGGTTTAGCTGGTGGTAAAATCCCTAAAATACATGTACCAGGCAAAGTGTTTGACCAAATATTCGGAAGTGATGTAATTGAAATAAAACCTCAAGGTTCTGCTGAGTTAATATTTGCAGTGAAAAGTAATAAAAGAGATGATCCGGCCTTAGATGTTAGACAAAGACGAACAACAAATTTTGACTTCCAAGAAAAAATACAAATGAATGTCACGGCTAAAATTGGAGACAAGATAAACTTACAGGCAAATTACAATACAGAAGCAAGTTTCGAATTTGAAAATAAAATGAAACTTGAATATACCGGAAAAGAAGATGAAATTATAAAAAAAATAGAAGCAGGCGATGTTTCTTTACCATTATCAGGATCTTTGATTACAGGAAGCCAAGCTTTGTTTGGTATAAAAACTCAATTGCAATTTGGAAAAACTACAGTTACTACGGTGTTCTCTCAACAAAAAAGCGAATCCTCTGTAGTTGAATCATCAGGAGGTGCGCAGATAAGTAAGTTTGAAGTAAAAGGAGACCAGTATGAAGAAAATAGGCACTTTTTGCTTTCTCAATATTTCAAAGATAATTATGACTATGCACTTGAAAAATTGCCAATAGTAAGGTCAAATGTTATAATTACACGAATAGAATTATGGGTAACTAACATCGGTCCTGCTATAGGTGAAAATAGAAATATTGTAGCATTTGCAGATTTAGGAGAAGTTAATCCTTATAGAAAAGAGTATACTATAAATTCATTTGCTTCACCGTACCCAGCTAATAATAAAAATATTTTATACGAAGAAGTTAAATCTAAAAATATTAGAGATATAAAAAATGTAAGTTCATCCTTAAGCTCTATGGGTCTTTCATCTGGTGCAGATTATGAAAAAATAGAAAATGCTAGATTGCTTTCTACTTCTGAATACTCTTTTAACCCAAAAGTTGGATTTATTTCTTTAAATACAAGTCTTAATTCTGACCACGTTTTAGCTGTTGCATTTCAGTATAAAATTATAGGAGATACTGCTACATATCAAGTAGGAGAATTTTCAAATGATGGGATTAACTCGCCTCAGACTCTTTATCTAAAACTATTAAAAGGTACTGCAACAAATACAAAAATCCCTCTATGGGATTTAATGATGAAAAACGTTTACTCAATAGGGGGATATCAGATAAATAGCAATGACTTTAGATTTAATGTATTATATTCAAACGAAGAAAATGGAGTGCCTATGGGTTATCTTCCTGTTGATGGAATAGATAGTGTGTCAGGCTTATCTCTTATTCGTGTTTTAAACTTAGATAGATTAAATAGCTTTTATGATTTGCAATCTGATGGTTTTTTTGATTTCATAGATAATGCTGCAACAAATGGAGGGACTATAGAGTCAAGGAATGGAAGAATTTATTTTCCTGTACTTGAACCTTTTGGAAATTATCTGAGAAATAAATTAAAAGATAAAAAATTAGGAGATAAATATGCATTTGATTCTCTATATAGATCAACAAAAACAATAGCTCAGCAGTTCCCCGAAAAAAATAGGTTTAGTATGGTTGGATCATATAAATCATCAAGTGGTTCAGAAATACGGTTGAATGCATTTAATGTGCCTAAAGGTTCTGTTAAGGTTACAGCAGGTTCAATTCCTCTTACAGAAAATGTTGATTACACTGTTAATTATACAGCTGGTACTGTGAAAATAATTAATGATGGTATCTTAAATTCTGGCGTACCTGTAAAAGTTTCCTTAGAAAGCAATTCGTTATTTAACATTCAGACCAAAACATTAATGGGATTACATGTTGACCATAAAGTGTCAAACAAACTTCTTTTGGGAGGGACTATAATGAATTTGACTGAACGTCCTCTAACGCAAAAAGTAAACATAGGTGATGACCCTATTTCAAACACTATATGGGGGGTAAATGCGACTTATCAAACAGAAGCCCCTATTATTACAAAATTAGTGGATTTGATCCCTTTTTATAACACTAAGGAAAAATCTAATTTAACATTCTCTGGAGAATTTGCTCAGTTAATTCCTGGGCATCCAAAATCAATAGGAAAAAATGGAATAGTTTATTTAGACGACTTTGAAGGTAGCCGTTCTGCAATAGATTTGAAAAATTATGGAAATTGGGTATTAGCAAGTGTGCCAAATGAAGACTATCCAGACTTATTCCCTGAGTCTAAACTTTCTATGGATTCGGCTTTGCATACAGGTTTTAATCGTGCAAAGTTGGCTTGGTATTCTATAGACCAATTGTTTACAACCACAAAAAATAACCTGACTCCATCTCATATTAAAAATGATAAAGATCAATTGTCTAATCATTTTGTAAGAGAAGTCCTTGAAACAGAAGTTTTCCCTAATAAGGAATCATATACAGGCCAACCTATGCCTTTAACAATGCTTAATGTTGCATATTATCCAAAAGAAAAAGGTCCTTACAACTTTGATGTTCTCCCAACAACAATATCCTCAGGTATTGATAATAATGGATTTTTAAATTCGCCAGAAAGTAGGTGGGGAGGAATAATGAGACGTATTGAAAATACAAATTTTGAAGAGCTTAATTATGAAACTATTGAGTTTTGGCTTTTAGACCCTTTTGTTTATGATTCCACACAAGCTGGTGGTGATATGTATTTCAATTTAGGAGATATTTCTGAAGATATATTAAAAGATGGAAAAAAATCATTTGAAAATGGATTGCCTATAACTCAAGAGAAAGTAAATGTAGATACTACTCAATGGGGAATCGTTCCTAAATTTCAAGCAATGGTAAATTCTTTTGACAATAATACAGAGTCAAGAAAATACCAAGATGTTGGGCTTGATGGTTTGAGTGATAATGAAGAGCAATATTTCTTTAGTAATTATGTTCAGAAACTATCAAACTTATATGGACAAAATACAGAGGTTTATCAGAAACTGACAAAGGATGTGGCAAATGATGATTATAGCTATTATCGAAGTACTAATTTTGATAATAATAAAACATCTATTTTAGATAGATATAAAAATTTTAATGGATTGGATGGGAATTCTCCTACTTCCGACCAATGGACAGAAGATTACAATACATCGTCAACAACATTACCAGATATAGAAGATATTAATAAGGATAATACGCTAAATGAGTCAGAAAGATATTATCAATATAAATTGAGTTTACGACCTTTAGATATGGTTATTGGTAAAAATTACATAACTGACATATTAACTCAATCTGTTAAACTGAAAAATAATACGACTGCTACTGTAAAATGGTATCAATTTAAAATTCCTTTAAATGAGCCTGAAAGAATTGTTGGTGGAATACAGGATTTTAAATCAATAAGATTTATTAGAATATTCTTCAAAAATTTCGAAAAGGATGTGATTTGTAGGTTTGCAAGTTTAGATATTGTTAGAAGCGAATGGCGTAAATATAATTTTTCAATGATGGCTCCTGGAGAATTTATAACAGATGATAATCTTAGCCAAACTTCTTTTGATGTTACTACTGTAAATATTGAAGAAAACGGAAAAAAGGTTCCTATTCCTTATGTATTGCCCCCAGATATTGAAAGAGAAACTAATTTAGGTACAACAAATTTGCAGAAATTAAATGAGCAATCATTGTCAATAAGAGTTTGTAACTTGCAAGATGGTGATGCTAAGGCAATATATAAAACAGCTGAATTAGATATTAGGCAATATAAAAAACTAAAGATGTTTGTTCATGCGGAAGCAATGGAAGATATGGATGCTTTTAAACAAGGTGATTTAACTGCTTTTATTAGACTTGGAACAGATTTCTCTGGAAATTATTATGAATATGAAATTCCTATTACTCCTAGTAATTGGAATTCAACAACAAAAAACGAAATATGGCCTACTGAAAATATGTTTGACATAGAATTGAAAAAATTACAAGCAGCAAAGCAAAGTAGAAATCAAAAGGCAAAAGAAAGTGATAATGTAAATTATTTGTTACCTTATGTATATAATGATGGTAATAATAAAATAACCGTTGTTGGAACTCCTAATTTAAGTGAGGTTCGTGCAATTATGATTGGGATAAGAAACCCTAAAAAGATGCTAAATAATACAAAAGATGACGGACTTTCTAAATGTGCAGAAATATGGGTTAATGAATTACGTTTAACTGATTTTGATGAAAAAGGTGGATGGGCCGCAACTGGACGTGTTAGCACAAATTTAGCAGATCTTGGTGATTTTTCTGCAGCAGGAACTATTATAACTCCAGGATTTGGTGGTATAGAACAAAAAATAGCAGAGCGTAAAAAGGAAACTTTAAAGCAATATGATATCGCTACTAATGTTGAAGTAGGTAAGTTTTTTAATGAAAAAGTAGGACTGAAAATACCAATGCATTTTGATTATTCTCAAGCATTTTCAACACCAGAATACAATCCTTTAAATCCAGATGTCTTACTTAAAGATGAATTAAAAGCATTGGGATCAAAAGCAGAAAAAGAAGAATTACGTAAAAAAACAGAAGACTACACAATGCGTAAAAGTATTAATTTTGTTAATGTCAGAAAGAATAAAGTAGGTACAGGAAAAAATCATATTTACGATATAGAAAATTTCAATTTTACTTACGCATATACTGAATTACAAAAAAGAAATTATGAAATAGAATATGACTTTACAAAAACTCATAAAGGAGCTATTGGATATGCCTTTAATTTAAACCCTAGAAAAGTTGCCCCTTTAAATAATTTTAAACCTTTAAAGACAAAATATTTAAGAATAATTAAAGACTTTAATTTTTATTATTTACCAAAATCATTTGCTTTTCGAACAGACTTAGATAGGTTGTATTCTGAAATGCAATACAGAAACAATACGCCTTATGATTTAAAGATGGAAAAAAGTTATATGAAAAATTTTACATGGAATAGAAATTATTCATTAAAATATGACTTGACGCAATCTATAAAAATTGATTATAATGCTAACGCAAATGCTAGAATAGGCGAACGTCCAGGTGTAATAGATAAAAGCAATGAAGAAGAATTTAAATTACAAAGAGATTCTATTTGGAAAAGTATTTTAAATATGGGGCAGGTTAATAATTTTAATCAATCAATAAATGTTAATTATGCAATTCCTATAAACAAAATTCCCATATTTGATTGGATTAGTTCTTCTGCTTCTTATAAGGGCGATTTTAATTGGGAAAGAGCTTCGCAAGCAGCAGTAGAATTTGGAAATACAATAGAAAATGGAAACACAAAACAAATTTCAGGACAGTTTAATTTTAAAAATTTATATAACAAGATAGAGTATTTTAAAAAACTTCAACAAAAAAATCCCCAAACAAAAGTAAAGGCAATAGGATTAGCTTCTGAAGATACGCTTGTAAAAAAGAAAAAAACACTTAAAGATAACCTTAATATGGGAAAGGATAATCTATTTAAAATTATACTTTCTTTAAAAACAGGTTCTTTCTCTTTCTCCCAAAGTAATGGCGTGCTTTTACCTGGGTTCTTAAAAGAACCTAAATATATTGGTATGGATTGGAAAAATCAAGCACCAGGACTAGGTTTCGTATTCGGATTACAACCTGATAGTATTGAAGAATATTTATCAAATGCTTATAGTAAAGGTTGGATGACTACCGATAGTATGTTTAATGTCCCTTATATGACAAAATATAATGAAAATTTAAACATCCGTGCTTCGTTAGAGCCATTCCCTGATTTTAAATTGGAATTAAATGCTAACAGTACATATAGTATTAGTAATCAAGCGTATTCCCAATATGATAATGGCGTTTATAAATCATTCGGTTCTACCGAGACTGGGAATTATAGTAAATCTTTTATTTCTATTCAAACAGCATTTACTAAAGATGATCCAAAAACTAATTCTTCAAAAACATTTGATAATTTTATAAAGTACACTAAAATTATTGCGGATAGATTAGCAAATAGAAACAATTACTGGAAAACTAATGTTAATAGCACTGCTGATGACACTTATCCTGAAGGATATGGACCTACATCCCAACAAGTTTTAATCCCTGCATTTATTGCTGCATATGGGGGGAAAAAACCAGAAAAAATAAAACTTGATCAAATCCCATCTAAAACAAAAACATTTCCGCAAATCCCTTTGCCTAATTGGAAAATTACTTACGATGGACTATCTAAAATAGAGTTATTACAACAATTCTTGAAAACATTAACTCTTTCTCATTCATACCGATCTTCTCTTAATTTCGGATCTTTCTCAAGAAATCAACTTTATTATGAAAACGAAAACTTTCCTGGTGATGATTTTGTCAAACAACAACTTGACACAATGTATGGAAATTTTATTTCTAAATATGATTTATCCGTTGTATCTATCTCCGAACAATTTGCCCCTTTGATTAGTTTCAATATGGAATGGAATAATAGCATGTCATCTAATATAGAATTTAGAAGAAGTCGAAATATTTCTCTAAGTTTGACTAATACTCAAATTACAGAAGTAAATAGTAAAGATATTGTAATGGGACTTGGGTATAAATTCAAAGAAGTAGGATTTAACTTTTTAACTAAAACTAAAAATCAAAAATTAAAAAGCGACATAAACCTAAAGGCTGACCTCGTTATTCGAAACAATAAAACAATATTACGAAAGGTTGTGGAAGATGTGAATTTAGTATCATCAGGACAAAGAGTTATATCAATTAATATTACGGCAGATTATGCAATAAGCGAACGTTTAGTATTCAGAGCATTTTTTGAAAAGAGCATAAATAAACCTTTTGTTTCTTCTCAATACCCAACATCATTCACAAATGCAGGGGTCAGTGTCAGATTTACACTCGCTCCTTAATTTAGGTTGTCGTATTTATTTAAAAAATGATTAAATAAAAGATAACTCATAAAGTTGCAATTATAATTTTTTTTTTAATATTAGTTCTAATAATAATAAAAAATGTAATTTAGCAAATTAAACATAAAGAATAAAATGTCATCAGCAGAAGAAAAATATACCAAAAGGAAACTAAGAGCATCATATATAACTACTGTTGTGAGCATTTCTCTAGTTTTATTCCTTCTAGGATTACTCGGAATGCTAATATTCTCAGCTAAAAGTCTCTCTGATTATGTAAAGGAAAATATTGGTATATCTATAATGATAAAGGAAAATGTTAAAGAAGCTGAAGTTATCAGATTTCAAAAAATGCTTGATGCTTCTTCTTTTGTGAAAACAACAGAGTTTATTAGCAAAGATAAAGCTGCTGAAATATTAAAAGAAGAGCTTGGGGAAGATTTTATTAATTTCTTTGAATATAACCCTTTGCCATTGTCTATTGATATCCATTTAAATTCTGAATATACAAATAATGATAGCCTTAGTATTATTGAATCTGAAATCAGGGCAAACCCAATTGTAAAAGAAGTTGCATATCAAAAAGATTTAATAAGCATTGTTAATAGCAATGTTAGAAAGATTTCAATAGGCATAATGTTTTTTAGTGCTTTACTTTTATTGATTGCAATTGCTCTTATTAATAACACTATAAGACTATCTATTTATGCTAAACGATTTATTATAAAAAGCATGCAATTAGTTGGGGCTACTCAAGGGTTTATTCAAAGACCCTTTATAATAAAAGGATTAATACATGGGATACTTGCTGCAATGCTAGCAATGATATACCTAATTGGAATTTTCTATATAACCGCAAAAAATATCCCAGACTTTATTGTGATGTATAACATTGAAAACATTATTAAAATATTTATTATAATGATGTTCATTGGGATGATACTATCTGCAATATCTTCATTTTTTGCTGTGAGAAAATATTTAAGAATGAAACATGATAAATTATATTTTTAAAAAATTATGAATGCTCTAAAAAAAATTAAGTTAGATAAAAAAGTTCCTTCAGCTACAAAAGCAGCACCAAATAGAAGTGACTTTATTATATACAGCAAAAAAAATTATATATATATTGGAGGAGGCTTTTTGATTGTTCTTCTTGGATATATTTTAATGATTGGTGGTGGGTCTGATGATCCTAATGTTTTTAATAATGCTATTTTTAATTTTCAAAGATTAACTTTATCGCCAGTGATTATTCTTATTGGATTTATTATGGTTGGCATTGGCATAATGTCTAAAGGGAAACAAGAAGAACAAAAAGAGGAATAGTATTTAATGACATTTTTAGCAGCATTAATTTTAGCAATTGTTGAGGGTATTACTGAGTTCCTACCTATTTCATCAACAGGACACATGATAATCGCAAGTTCGTTTCTTAATCTAACAGATATTGAATTTGCTAAATTATTTGTCGTAAACATACAATTTGGAGCGATACTTTCGGTTGTGGTTCTTTATTGGAAGCAATTTTTTAAAAGCATGGATTTCTATTACAAGCTTTTTGTTGCATTTATCCCAGCAGCTGTCTTTGGTTTTCTTCTCAATGATTATATTGATATGATGTTGGAGAATGTTATTGTTGTTGCGTTCTCTTTATTAATAGGAGGGGTGATTCTTGTATTTATTGACAAGTGGTTTAATAATGTTAATGATGATGCTAATGAAGAAATAAAGTATAAGCAAGCCTTTTTTATTGGATTATTTCAAGTTATTGCGATGATCCCTGGTGTGTCTCGTTCTGCTGCAACAATAATAGGCGGAATGGCTCAAAAATTCTCTCGTAAAAAAGCTGCCGAATTCTCTTTTTTCCTTGCCGTACCAACAATGTGTGCAGCTTCAGGATACAAAATGCTTGATAATTATGAAGCAATAAACTTTCAAAATATACCTATTCTAATCTTTGGAAATATTATTGCTTTCATTGTTGCTTTAATTGCAATAAAGGGGTTTATTACTTTCCTTACTAAATATGGATTTAAAGTGTTTGGGTATTATAGAATTATTGTCGGATTAATTATTTTAATTTCTTACTTCTTAGGTTTTAGTGATTTTAAAATATTATAATGCAAATAAACTCCATAGACACACCTCAAGACTCTTTATTGTTAATCAACAAACCTTATAGCTGGACTTCTTTTGATGTGGTTAAGAAAGTTAAAGGAATATTGAAAAGCAAAATGAAAACTAAAATAAAGGTAGGGCATGCTGGAACATTAGATCCTCTCGCTACTGGATTGCTGATTATATGCACTGGGTCTCATACGAAAAAAGCTGACAGTTTACTTGGACTTGAAAAAGTTTATACTGGGCAAATAAGAATAGGAGCAACAACTCCTTCTTATGACTTGGAAACAGAAATGGAAAATGAGTGTGATATAAGCAATATAACGGAAGATGACATTCGTAATACAACGAAATTATTTATTGGAGAAATAGACCAATATCCTCCAATATTTTCTGCAAAAAAGGTGGATGGAAAAAAGCTATATGAGCATGCTCGAAAGGGAAGTGATGTGGAAATTAAAATATCTAAAGTAACAATTTACGATTTTGAAATAACAAATATCAATATGCCTTACATTGATTTTAAAGTAAAATGCAGTAAAGGTACTTACTTGAGAAGTCTTGCTCATGATTTTGGACAGAAATTAGGGGTAGGAGGGCATCTAACTGCTTTAAGAAGAACTGATATTGGGGAGTATTCAGTAGAAAATTCCATTGAAATAACCGATTTCCAATACTTCTTTAAGCTAAATAACCCAGAGACTACTCTTTTATAATACTCATTATTTAATAATAGCCTATTCAAGGGTTAATAAATCTCTTCATTGTGATTTTATCCCAAATTGTCCATTAGAAATTTTTTAATATCAATTTACTTCTCCTAAATTATTCGTAAATTCTAATTTTTATAATCAATAAAAAAGTAAGTTGTTCTTTTTTGTCAAT